>JBGCGI010000327.1:0-26699 GCA_045110715.1 Rubripirellula sp. | reverse complement strand
TTCAGGTTGCTTCCAATGCTGCACCAACCTTGCTGAATAACTTGGTCAGCGGTTTCGCAACAGGATTGGACATCGACGCGTCCTCGGAGAACTCGGGGACGATCGTTGGCGGCAACGCCTTCCAGAACAATGCGACGGATTCGACGATTGCTTTGGCCAGTTCGTCGATCTCGATCAACGGTCCAGTCTTCCAAGATCCAACACGTCGGATCTACATTCCGATCGACGGTTCGACTGTCATCGATAGCTCGTTCTCGGAATTGGCAGACCGGTTCGAGTACTTCAACACAGTCAAGGATCCTGTTGGAATCTCGGCTTCACCGATCAAAGCTCCTGTCTTTGATGCCTACGGTCAGCCTCGCTTTGACGATCCGTTGATCAACCCACCGGGGGCTGGTGGTGAGATTGTGACGATTGATCGCGGTGCGATTGACCGGGCTGATCGATCGGCAATGATTGCTGTTTTGACGGGGCCTCAGGATTCGATCGGCGCGATCATTGAGGGCGGTGATGGCGATCCAGACGAGTCCTTCGTTCGCTTGTCGGAAGGTCGTGTCGAGTTCTTCGAAGTGCAGTTGCTTGATGAAGCTGGCACGGGGCCTGACAAGGATACGATCACACCCGAGAGTGTGCTTCTGACTGAGAACGGTCGGCGACTGATTCCTGATGTCGACTTTGTCTTCAGCTACAACGATAACAGTCGCACGATTCGATTGACTCCGTTGGCTGGTCTTTGGCTGCCGGATGCTGTTTACGAAATCACTTTGAACAATCAGCAACGGATCCAGTACGAAGTGCCTTCGGGAAGTGAAATCACCGACGGCGATCAAGTGATCGTTCAAGACACCAGCGGCAATGAGCTTGTGTTTGAGTACGAGAGCGGATTCTCGCTTTCGGTTCCACAGACAACCCTGCTGACGATCACAGGGCCAAACGCCGACTTCCAAGATCGCGACACATTCACGATCTCTTCTCCAGGTGGCAACACGCTTGCCTTTGAGATCAACTTGGCCGGCGCAACCGCTGGCGGGAACGTTCCTGTCCAGCTCGCTTCTGCATCGACGATCGGTGAAGTTCGAGACGTGATTTTGGCGACACTCGATGGAACGTTGCCCAACGATCCATTGACCACGATCAAGCAGTTCTTGGACATTGACCCCGTTGCAATTGGCACCGACCAAATTCAATTGGGCACCCTTGCTGGTCACACGATCCCCGTTTCAATCAGTGGATTGGGTGTGACAGGGCAGGCCGGTGGCGTTGCTGACAGTGAGAGCTTCACGTTCACCTCGCCTGATGGCTCGGTCGTTGTCGAATTTGATAGTGACGGATCGGCTTCCGGTGATGTCGTCGTTCCGATCACGCGAACCGACACACCTGGTGAGATTGCAGCCAGCATCGCTTTGGCCCTGCAGACGAACGTACCAGCCCTGTCAGGTGTGATCAGCGTCGATGATGGTACCGTCGTACTGGGCGGAAACGTCGGTGAAACAGTCGCCGTTGATCAGAGCTCATTGGTGCTCAACGGTGCTCCAGGCGTAACGGGATCGCTCAGCCTGACAGTGCCGCCTGCGGAAACAGGTTCCTCGATCGATGATTCGGCTTTCACCGTCGACGTCGATGGAGTTGCCATCACGTTCCGCTACACCACCGATCCAATGTTCACGAGTCCTGATCGATTGATCCTGTTGTCACCAACAGACTTGGTCAATGGCATCGCTCGTAACTCGGCTGACGTCATCGCATTGGCGTTCCCAGATGAATTGTCACCGACATCGGTTGGCGACACGATCATCTTGGGTGAGCAAGCCGCCATTCCTCCAACTGGTCAGCCTGGTTCGTTCACGACCGTCGACGGTGGTACAGCTGGACTGTTGCCAGGCGGCGTCAGCGGTGGTGCGATTCCTGTCAGCTACCTTCCATCGAGTCCTCGGACTTCGATCGCCGCAACCTTGCAGGGTCGAATCGCTGATTCGCCGTTGCAAGTCGAAACGTTCTCACCAGGTGGTGGAACGATTTTGATCTCTGATGCTCAGTCACTGTCGGCTGTGACCAGTGGAACATTGCAGGCGGGTGTTGGTGTTCTGACCCCGGCCGTTGCTGACCTCGCTGGGAACGCTGTTCGCGAGACTCGTATCAACAATGAAACTCGCTTTACGATCATCATGCCAGACGTGTTGTTCGACTTGGGCGACGCTCCGATCTCTTACAGCACCCTGTTCCGTGACAACGGAGCTCGACACACCGTGGGTGGACCCGAGCTTCCGCGACTGGGTCAGTTCGTGGATACCGAGGAAGACGCCCTTGTGGTGAACTTGGACGACGCTCCCTTCGACGTCAGTCTGAACCAGACGCCAATCGCGCCAGCTCTGTTTACGATCGATTCCATCACGATTCCAGATGCGGACGTGATTTCGCTCAATCGCATGCCCGCCGGTGGCGAGACGCTCACCATTGCAGTCGGCCCGATCTTCACGACCTTTGAGTTGGTGGAAATCACCTCGAATCCCGTGGGTGCGAATGTTGCTGTGAACTTCAGCGACATGGACACGATCGAGGAAGTCAATGCGAAACTGCTCGCTACGATTCGTGCAACCCTGACTCAGACAGATGATGGCTTGTTGATCGAGCAAGACTCACCGACCTCCATCATTATCATTGCAGTGGACGATGAAGACGGTGTCTCGGAAGGCGTCTTTAGCGATGGAACGACGAACCGCACGGTCTTTACGGTTCCCGGAACCAACCCCAGCAACATCCAAGCGGAAGACGTACTCGGCTTCTTGAACCCTCAAGATCCAGCCGGCACAAACATCGCCGTCACCGTCGCAGGTTCAGGCCTTCTGCATGGTTGGATCGACTTTGATAAGAATGGTGTTTTCGATTCCAGCGAGCAGGTGTTGAAAAACGTACCTGTCAGCGGAGACCCCGTTGCCGGTTCGGTTAACTTCGTGACCGTCTTCACGCCACCAACGGCATTGGAAGGCGACACTTGGATGCGACTTCGGATCAGTGAGTCTGGCAACTTGTTGCCAACTGGCGTAGCGGTCGGTGGTGAAGTTGAAGACTATCCCGTCCAAATCATCAGCATTCCACTCCCCGTTCCAGAGGATGACGTTTACCAGATTAGCGAAGACAACACTCTGGATACGTTGACCGATGGCTTGCCGTCACTGGATGGTGTTGGCACTGCGACCCCTGACTTCATTCCACCAGAAGCATTCTTGCCGCCGCAATTTATCGCCGGTGTGTTGCCTCAGAATGGAACGTTGGTCAGTCTGGATCCTAACACGGGTCACTTCGTCTACTTGCCGAATAACGACTTCAACGGCGTCGACACGTTCACCTATCGCTTGAGCACTCAGCAGAACGCCAGTGCGAGTGTGATTGATCAGGACGAGTTCGCAACGGTCACGATCAGCGTCGCGCCAGTCAACGATCCGCCTGGTGCCACCGATCAAGCTTACACGGCTGTGGAAGATGGCCCGCTGGTCATTTCAGCAGCTGAGCTGTTGGCAACGGCGTCTGCCGATTCCGATGCTCAAGGGACGACACCGGATCCACTGGATCCCAACCTGCCATTCCTGAATGAAGAGAATCAGCAGCTTTACGTTGCCTCGGTTCAAGGAATCGGAGCGGTGATCACTGCGGCCAATGCGGCATCGGCTGCTGGCAATTTGGTGGTGACGACCAACGGATCTGGTATCGATCTGCAAGTTTCCAATATCACCGACTCGGACGTGGTCAGCCTTGCCTTCGCAGGAACCACGGTGACATTCGAGTTGGTTCCCGAGAACGGGATTCCTTCGGGCGGCACGGTCGCCATTCCGATGGTCTCGACCGACTCAACCGCCTCGGTAGCGGCTCGCCTGCAAAATGCGATTCAAGCAGCGTTCACTTCCTCCACGCCAGCGATTTTGGTTGGTCAGTCCGGCGACACTGTGTCCGTTAGCTTCACACCGCTAACAGTCAGTGCGGTTGGATCTGCTGCGTTCACCGTCACCCCAGGTGCCGGTTCATTGATCGTCGATGTTTCCGCCGTGCCGACGCCCACTGCCGCTGCGACGCCAGCCGATCCGAACCCAGTGGTCGGCGACACGCTGACGCTGACCTACGGAACCAGTTCCGTTACCTTCGAGCTGATTGCCGAGGGTGCGACTGCTGCAGCCGGCAACACTCCGATCACTGTGCGTCCATTCGCGGTGCCCGTGGCTCCACCAGTCGGTGCCTCAGCGGCGGATGTCGCTCGGTTCACCGCAGCGATGAATGCCTACAACGCGGCTCTGCGTGCTTCGGCGGCCGATCAGTTGAATTCAGCGATCCAGACCGAACTGCTTGCCAACAATGTTGGTGTCACGTCAACGATCGTCGATGGAGCCACCTCGCCGAACCGTATCGATGTTCAAGCTGCTGCAATCACCGCCGGCAAGTCGTTTGATACGCCTCGCGGTAGCGCGATTGCTGTCTTTGATGGCTTTGGGGATCTGATTGAGCTGCGTTACATCTCCAACCAGGACTTGAACCGCGATAACCCACCGCCGGCGACTCCGACTCACTTGGATTCCTTTGTTTACACCGTTCGCGACAGTGGTGTATCGATCGACTTGACCAACAGCGTGGTCGATTACGGAATGCCAGGATTCAGCACGCCTCCGACGTCTGTCGTGTTGGACGTTGCACCGCAGAACGATGCACCGATTCTGAATCCAGACCTGATTTCGGTCGGTCCGCTTGGCCCAGATGCCGGCACCGTGCTGACAGCTTGGGAAATCTTCGGCGGAGCAACGCCTACCGAAGATACAACGCTGCAGATCGATCCTGCTTTCTTGCTGAGCAATGACATGCGAGCAAGGATGACGGCTGCCGATGAGAATGTGGCAGGCAGCTTGAACGATCTTGGCCTGTCAATTCAGTCGGTGACCATGGCCAACCCTGCACAGGGTTCGGTGACACGTCTGTTCGACGGAACGATCGTGTTCACTCCGGCTCCGGATATCTTCGGCGACATTATCTTCACGTACTCGGCACGTGATCAGGGCATCAACGAGTCTGTCAATGGAGTCCGGACAGCAGTGCCTTTGATCTCGTTCGACGGAACCGTCACGGTTTCCGTCCAGCCGGTCAATGACATTCCGGTCGCATTCGATCGTGCATTGGACTTCACCGAGTCGGCTGACCCCGGCCCCGGCGATCCGTTTGTGTTCACGAGCGACGAGCTGATCTTTGGTGATGTTGGCGAAACCGCAAACATTCCAGGTAGTTTCCCACCAGCATTGCAGGCTCCTTTCAATGAGTCCGAGCAAACACTTCGCGTGGTCGCCTTCACGACGGCTGCTGGAACGGTCGACGCTTCCAGTTTGACTGGCACGGGGGCAGAAATGCTGACGCTGCCGAGTGACGCGGGCGGAACTTTCGAGTTCGACTTTGTTGACGGTGTGTTCACCGTCGGCCGCTTCGTCTCGTCGGCTGACTACAACGCTCGAACACCATTCGCAGCGAGTGAGTCCTTCAGCTATGTCATTGCGGACGATGGATTGACCACCGATCCGCAGAACAGCGGCAACACTTTCACCTTGCCTGATAGTCTTTCGGATGACGATGTCGCGGCCGTTTCCGCGGTCGTCACGATTACCGTTGGCGAGACCAACGATGCTCCGACCTTCGGTCTCAACGCTCCTGTGATCGGTGGCTTGCCAACGATCGACGTGCTGGAACGCGATGACATGGTCGGAACCACGATCAACGGCTTCGCGGTCAATATCATGCCAGGGCCATCGTCGGCGTCGGATGAGATCGATCGTCAGTCGGTCGTGTTTAGCTTCCCTGCAAACTTGAACCCCAGCAGCAACGTTCCTGATGGGCTGTTCACACAACTTCCTGAGTTGAGCCCAACCGGTCAACTGACTGTCTTCCCCGCGCCTGACGCAATCGGCACAGCGACCATTGTCGTGCTTGCCGAGGATCTTGAGCCCGGAACGGTGGGCTTCACCCCACGTCAAACACTGGCGACGTTTGTGGTGAACGTGCAACCTGTCAACGACCGGCCTCGCTTCGATCCAGCCCTGTTCGGAACGGGCGACAGTGACAATCCAGATGAAGCCTATGACATCGCTCAGGGTGTTGACTTCAATAACGATGGCTTGATCGATCAAGCAACCATCAGCTACACGCTTCGTGAGGACAACACTCAGCCGTTGGGCGTGCTGGAAGAGTATTTCATTCCATTGCGTGCAGCTGCAAGTGTCGGCTATAGCCGCCTTGGCTTGCTGGATGTCTTCACCGTCGGTCCCGACAACGAAGCGGGAGCCTTCCCTGGTGGAGTCCAAACGCTTGAGTTCTTGCGTGGCGGAAACGATCCCGTTTCACCAAGCCTTGATCGTACGACAGATCGCGGCGGCATCCTGACGCCTGTCTTTGACACCAACGATGTCCTGATCGGCTTGAACTACCAGCCGCCATTGGACTTCAACATTGCCTTCGCTGGCGTCGATTCCTTCACTTATGAAGTTCGCGACGACAGCACGACTGGCGGCGAAACCTACAGTTTGGCCGCGAGTGCGTTGATCCCAGATCGACGGGTCAGCAGCAACCGAGTCGAGTTGCGTCTGAATCCTGTCAACGACCGTCCGCAGTTCGATACGACCACATTGAATATCGATGTGCAGGAAGATTCGGCAGTAGCTCGTCTCGTGAACTACGCCTCGCCCATCAGTGCCGGTCCTCCGGCAACCGCGTTCGACGAAGTCGATGTTCTGACAGGGCAGTTGGTTGAGTTCACCGTCACATCGCTGGACTTCCCACGTGAGGAGTCGGATGACTTCTTCACGATTTACCCTTCGGTTGATAACAACACCGGATTGTTGAACTTCCGTCCCGCAGCGGATGTGTTTGGTGAGTATCGATTTGAACTGGTGCTGAACGATAGCAATCGCGATGGATCGATTTCGGACAACACGACTCGCGGCGACTTGATCTCGTCGATTCCTGTGACCTTGACGATCAATGTCCAGCCCGTCAACGATCCTCCTTTGGTCGATCCTGGTGCGGCACCGTTGAACTTCACGATCTTGGAAGACGGATCCTTTGAAATCTTGATCGACGGTGACAACACAAGTCCTGGACTATTGGATCCATTCTTCCCTGGTCCTGCGGTGGGTGCGACTGACGAGTCGGCGGACATTTCGCCACTTGTTGGCGGTAACCAGACTGTCAGCTTGGGGCAGCCAGTGCCAAGCAACAGTGCTCAGGGTGGTACCGTTCAGTTGATCACAACTGGCGGTTCGCCACGCTTGCGTTACACGCCACGAACCAACTTCGTTGGGATGGATTCGTTCATCTACACCGTCACCGATGATGGGATCACGGTTCTGCCAGATGGCTCGCAGATTTCCGATCCGAAGATCGCATCGAATATCGTTACCTTTGATGTTCAGCCTGTGAATGATGCACCACGATTCAGCGGTGCAGCAAATGTGCAGAGCAATGAAGATGGTGGGGTGATCGCGATCGAGAATTGGGCAGCCAACATTCTGGCTGGACCTGTGACCGCCACCGATGAAGTCTCCGGCGTAGGAACCGCTCAATCGCTGGGCTTCGTGTTCACTCAGGTTTCATCCAACCCGGAACTGTTCACCACGCCTCCGACCGCAGTGATCGATCCGATCACCGGGACTGCTGTGCTGACTTACGAGGCCGCACCGGATGCCAACGGAATTGCAACCTTCGAGGTCTTGTTGGAGGACAACGGGCCACGAGACGCCAGCATTGGCGACGAGTTCCGTAGCGATCCACCACGGACCTTCTTGATCAATGTTCAGCCGGTCAACGATCCACCGTCGTTCGATTTGGTCAACTCTCAGATTTCACGTGTGGAAGACAGCGGGCCATTCAACGTTATTCAAGCGATCAACGTGAGTCCTGGCCCTGCCGATGAGGCAGGTCAAACCGTCACGTTTGAGCTTGAGCCGCTAGCTCCTCAGTTCGCTTCACTGTTCAGTGAGCAACCGTCGATCAATGCAGATGGCTTGCTGCGGTTCACTCCCGCACCTAACCAGAACACCGATAATGCGAACGGACCAGCGATCATTCGCGTGTTCGCTCGTGACTCGGAAAGCCCCGCGGCTGTTTCAGATTCCGTTGAGTTCCAGATCGCAATCTCGGAAGTCAATGATGCTCCGCGTGCATTCTCCGACGCGATTCGGTCAGACGAAGACACCGTGCTGACGATTTCATCGGCACAATTGCTGGCCAATGATATTGATCCTGACCTGCAGTCCAACGTTGCCGAAACGGTTTCGATCGTGATGCCGCAAGTTTCGACATCGGTGAGCGGTGCTCAAGTGGTGTTCGACCCTGCAACGGGAGAGATCACTTACGATCCAAGCACTTCGACCGCCTTGCAGTCGCTGGCTCCGAATGAGCAACTCGTTGACTCGTTCGCCTACTCGCTGATTGACGCCTCGGGTGCGACCAGCAACCTGGTCACCGTTGGTCTGACGATCGACGGGATCAATGACGCACCAGTATTGAATCTGGATGCTCCGCAGTTGAACCCCGATGGTTCAACCACGATTGCGGTCTTGGCCAACGATAGTGACGTTGATGGCTTCATCGATCCAAGTTCACTTCAGATCACGCTGCAGCCAGCATTTGGTTCGGTCGTGGTTCTGCCCAATGGATCACTTGAGTACACGCCGTTCGCTAGCTTCCCGCAGGACGGTGTCGACGAGTTCACTTACACCGTTGCGGACAACTTGGGCCTGCGAAGCGAGGAAGCGATTGTTTCGATTTCGTCCAACGCCAGTCCGATTGCTGTGGGCGATGCCCGCGGCACGTTCGTGGACGAGTCCATCATCATCGATGTTGCCGCCAACGACTCCGATCCGGACGGAACGTTGAATCTAAGCAGCATTGTGATCGTGAGCCAGCCCAACCGCGGTCAGGCTGTACCGCAAAGCGACGGCACGGTTCAGTACCTGCCCGATCCTGGTTTCTTGGGACGGGACACCTTCCAGTACCGAATTGCCGATGATCTGGGCCGCTTCAGCAACATTGCTGACGTGGAAACACAGGTGGTTGCAAGCCGCTTGCAGAACCCAGATCGCTTTAGCGACGTGAACGATGATGGTGCGGTCAGTGCGGTGGACGCTCTGTTGATCATCAACCGATTGTCTCGCAGCGATTCCATTAGCATTCCTGTCACGGAAGCCGATCGTGGTCCGAACTTCTTCGACACCAACGGCAACCAGAACATCACCGCGTCGGATGCACTGCGTGTGATCAACGAACTGAGCCGTCTCAATGCTGGTCCTGGGATCAGCGGAGAGCAGGTGGATGTCTTGCCACTCGCCGCAGGTGAGGCAGAGGATGTTTCCTCGACCGTTGCCTCGATTGCTCCGGTCGATTTGCTTGGCCCCGTCAAGATCGTTGACACCAAAGCAGCCAGCCCGGTTGCCGCGGACGTGATTGATTTGATTGCTGCCGAGCGTGAGTCGAACAGCGATGACGAGTCCAGCCTGGATGCGATCGACGCAGCAATGGCCGATTTGCTGTAGTTCAAACTCAGGAAACGGAAGTTTCACGAGACTATCGGAGGGAGTTCAGGCCAGTGCCTGTGCTCCTTCCTTCTTGCGCCGATGATAAGTTTTGTGGATTGTGTCGATTGTGTCAGCCGATGATCACGAATGAGGCAGTGCGCTAACTGCCTTTCCTCATGCGATCAAACGGAGGTCGGCAATGAGCCTTTTTGGCAGCATCCAGCAAGCAGCGGGCGCGCTGCAAGTCAATCAGATTGGCTTGCAGGTCGTCGGCAACAACATTGCCAACGCGAATACGCCTGGATACATTCGCCAGCAATTGGAGCAGTCTTCCGCGGTTTCGGTCCGCGAAGGCAATCTGATCAAGGGCACAGGCGTCCGTCCCACTGGGATCACGCAGGTCATCGATCAAGCGCTTGCCGAGCGGATGTTCAACGCGTCGACGGCTCATTCCGGGGCGGAAGATCTTGAGAAAGCCTATTCGCAGCTCGAAGAGCTGACGACGGATCTGAACAATGATGGCCTGGGACAGCAACTGACGTTGTTCAACAACTCGTTGCATGAGCTGTCTGCGCAGCCAGGTGACCTGTCGTTGCGAGACTTTGTGATTCTGCAAGGTGAAACACTGGCAGGAAACATCCAGCGAACACGTGAAGAGGCGTTCGGCCGTCGTGAATTGTGGAACGGCGATTTGGACGTGATGTCTGACGAGATCAATCGGCTGACGCAGCGGATCGCCCGGTTGAACCTTGATATCGCAACCATCGAGGGTGGCGGTCTACTTCATAGCGATGCGACGGGCCTGAGAGACCAACGCTACCAAGACTTGGAAGAACTCTCTCAGTACATGAATCTGAACATCCAAGAGCAAGAGAGTGGTGCGGTAGCGATTTTCGTAGGCGGCGACTATCTGGTCAGCAACGGCAACTCGCGAGACGTGTACACAGCGTACAATAGCGAACGCGGTGGCACCGAAATTAGAATCATCGAAACGGACTCGCCTCTGACGCCCACTGGCGGGAAAATTGCCTCGGCGATGGAAGCACGCGACGGCGTGTTCGGTGAGTACATCGAAAGCGTCGACGCCATGGCCAAGGCTCTCATCCGCAGCGTGAATGAAGTGCATTCCCAAGGACAAGGCAGGAGAGGGTACAGCGAGATTGAGGCCAATCAAGACGCGATTCCTGGGGTTCCGTTGGGCGACGCAGAGCTTGGCTGGGTCCCGCGCAATGGCACCTTCGACATGAATCTAGTCGACGACACCGGCAACGTGATCAGCAATCATCGGATCTCGGTCCGGTTGCTTGACCAAGTCGGCGATTCAACGGTCAATTCGATTGCCGAAGACATCAACGCGATCGATGGATTGACCGCCTCGGTCAACAGTCGAGGCCGGCTTCAGATTTCTTCGGATTCAACCTCCAGTTCGTTCACCTTCGGCGAAGACACCAGCGGTTTCCTGGCCGCGGCCGGCATCAACACCTTCTTTGTCGGTGAAGGCGCGGTCGATATCGAAGTCAGTCAGCGACTGAAAGAAGACTCCGATTTGTTGGCGATCAGTGGCGGTGGGATTGGTGAAGACACCGATGTGTTGACAAACCTGATTGATATTGTCGAAACGCCACTGGATCACTTGGATGGTCGCTCGGTGCGGCAGACGTATCAAAATGCCGTCGCCAACACGGGGCAAAAAATCAACTTGCAGCAGAGTGCGACTCAAGGGCTTCGCAACTTCTATCAAACGTTGCACAGCCAGCACCTCGCTATCACGGGCGTGAACATTGACGAGGAATCGATCAAGATGATCACGTACCAGAGAGCCTTCCAGGCTTCTTCGCGTGTGATCGCGACCGCTTCGGAAATGTTGGACCTGCTGGTGACCCTGTAGCGTGGTCGCTGCGGGCATTGCAAATTCCTGATCGCAAGAAACTCAGCGTCAGGAAGCAAGGACGCCAAGGAGCGTGGGGGCATTCTCTCGCTGAAAGAGCGTCATTTGCGCGGCTGGTCAGCAAGGGTTTGGAAGCCACCGGGACGCTATGATGGTTGCAGAGGTCGAAATCTTCTTCGTCCTGCTTTCTTTGTCCTTCTTATTCCGAATGAATTTCAGAATATGAAATCCATGGGCAAAACCATCTCGTCCTACTTCTAGACCCATGGACACAACGCCCCCCACCTCCGACGTGCAGGACTCGGCGGACTCTGGACAAAAACTGGAGTCCATGTTTGATGATGCGCATGGTGAGCTGTTGGGGACGTTGTTCTATTTGGTCGGCAACATGGAAGACGCACGTGATGCGTTGCAAGAAGCCTTTTTGAAGTGCTGGCGAAATCGGCAGCAAGTTGATCAGGTCACCAACCTTCGGGCTTGGGTGTTTCGCATCACGCTCAACACTGGCCGGGATTGTCGCAAGACTGCTTGGAAGCGGCGGCGACAGCCCATTCTGGAGGACTCTCCAATGGTTTCGACCTCTGACTCACCCGACGCGGGTTTGTTGCGAGACGAGGAGCAGCGAGCATTGCAGCTGGCTGTTTTGAATCTACGCGCCGAAGAGCAAGAAGTTTTTCTGCTCCGTCAGAATGGCGCTCTCACGTACGAACAGATTGCTGAAGCGACCTCGCTTCCGCTGGGCACCGTCAAAACAAGAATGCGAAAGGCCATCAGCCAACTTCGCGAAGCGGTAGGAGGTCAGTCATGAACATTGAAAACAAAGACGAACTTCGCCAGCGTCTGTTGGAACTGCACTACGATCTTTTGGAAGCAGACGAAGCTTTTGAAATGCAGCAAGCCATTCAGGCCAATCCAGAGGTCGCGTCCGAGTGGGCTGCCACCCTTCGATTGGCGGGGCGTTTCGCGGAAGCCGCCAAGTTCGAGGTCGCCGAGGATGCGAAAGTCACGCTCGCCAAGCCAAGGAAAGACGACGGGCACGACGCGGGGCCGCCGTCAGTGGTGCTCGCTCACGCTGGCGATGCTGCCTCCGAATCCGATGCGTCTGGAAAGTTGGCGGGCTCTCGTTCTTGGTGGCTGCGATCGACCGCGTTGGCGACCACGGCTGCTGCACTTGGAATGATCTTGATCGGGTCTTGGTATCTGCAGCGGGTGCCAAACTCGCCGAGGGCGATCGTCCGCGTGCAAGCCGCACCGGCAGCACCCCATGATGCGCAAGTCGACAATGAGTTTCAGTTCGTGACCACACGGCTCGATGGCGGTTCGTCCGCGGGCGGTTTTGCAGTCACTCCCGCGACACTGTCCTTCAGTGTGCTGGCTAATGATTCGATTCTGTTTGCTGGAACCACCGAAACCGACCGGAGCGGTTCTGGGCGAATCCGGTTGCCCTCCGATTTGGTCATCCCTCAGGAGGCCAAGCTAAAGATCACCGCCAAGACAGATGTTGGCGGACTTGAACAATCCAGTTTGGAGATTCCCCTGGAGCCGACAAGATGTTTGACCTACTTGAAAGTGGATCGACCAGTCTATCGTCCTGGCGAAACGGTCTTCTTCCGATCATTGACTCTCCAGCGACGATCTCTGCAAGCAAACAATGACGTTCCGATTCGGTTCGAGCTGTTGGATCCCAGCGGCGCGGTCGTCCCAGGTGCGTTCACCGAAGGCGTGACGGATCGCGGCGTTGGGAGCGGGTCGTTTGTGATTCCTTCTGCGGCAGCTGGTGGTTCGTTCAAGCTGGTTGCTAAGAGCCTGGATGGTTTCTTTCCCGATGAACAATGTAAGTTCCAAGTGCGCGCTTACCGCGTGCCACGATTCAAGAAGAAGTTGGAGTTTCGCAAACGAAGCTACGGGCCTGGCGAAACCGTCGAGGCAGACTTCTCTGCCGTTCCTGCTGAAGGTGGTTCATTGGACTCCGCGAAGGTGCGTGTGCGAGCGACGGTGGACGGCAAAGTGGTCTATCAGTTGACGACCAAAACGTCGGCGACGGGTTCCTGCATGATCTCGTTTGCTTTGCCGAACTTGATCGATCAGGGAATTGGGCAACTATCGGTGGTTGTTGACGATGGGGGCACTCAGGAAACGAAGACCGAGACGATTCCCATTCAATTGGGGCGGGTCGCGGTGGAGTTCTATCCGGAAGGCGGCTACATGGTGGATGGACTCAAAAACCGAATGTACTTTGTCGCTCGAGATGGATTGGGTGAACCCATTCACCTTGAAGGAGAGATCCAAGACCGTGCGGGGCAGAGTGTTGCCACGATCAAAACGTCGCGTGATGGCATGGGGCGATTTGCTTTTGTGCCAAGACTCGGGGAGCGATACACCTTGAAGGTGACGAGTCCTGTGGATGTGACCAATAGCCCCAAGCTGACCTCGGCGGTCAAGGATCTGCCAGTGATCGACACCGGCCAGGGTGTTTTCGCCGCCGACCAGCCGATCACGATGTCGATTCGCAGCAAGCAGGCGCGGGAAGTGTACGTGCGGGCGGTCTGCCGTGGTCAATTGATCGGCGAGCAGAAAGTTGCGTTGTCGGAGGGTGACAGTTCGATCTCGCTGCCCATTCGCAAGAGCGTCGGCGGAGTGATCCGCGTCACGGTGCTCGATGCCAAAACGATTCCGGCGCGGCCTCTGGTCGAGCGATTGGTTTACCGTCGATCGACACGCAAGCTGCGAGTCGAAATCGTGGATCAGGACTCCGTCTTGCAGCAATCGCCCGGCGAATCGCTTCGTCTGACGCTGCAGGTTCGCGATGAGTCGGGTGAGCCCACGCCGGCGGTGTTGGGTGTTTCGGTGGTCGATGACGCGTCCCTAAGCTTGGATGATGTGGAACGACCTGAGCTGCGCACGCACTTTCTGCTGACCAGCGAAGTGGAACAGCCAGAGGATCTCGAGCATGCCAACTTCTACTTGAATGACGGGGCCGATGCGGCTGAGTCCTTGGATTTGCTGCTAGGGACACAAGGTTGGCGTCGATTTGTGAGTGGCTCGCAGGATCAACCGAACGTGGATTTTCGGCAGCAGGTGATTCGCTTGTTGGAGCTGGATGGGAACGAATCACTTGCCAAGAAGGCATACGACAACTCGGGCCTCCACGCCTCGCGGTGGTTGAACTACCGACGTGCAACGAGCATTGCCTGGAATCGGCTACTGCGAGAGGCTCGTGCCCTGATGCTGGTCATCTTGCTCCTGTGGTTGATCCTGATCGCATTTCACTTGAGGAAGCAAGCGGTTGCAAAGTTCGCCTCGTTACTTTTGATTGTCTCGGCCTCGGTCATTCTTTACGGATGCGGAGGGAGTGCGAACACGATCGTTGGGTCTTCTGCCAACGAACAGGCCGACTTGATGGAGTACGACGCGATGATGCAGGAGAGCGAAGCCGCATCGGAGAGTGGGAGTCCGGCAGGAAGAGCAGAGCCTCCCCGTAATGCTCTGGGCATGGTGGCAGCGGCGATCGATCGAATGGTTGCGCCGGAGAAATCGCAGGCAAGGTATGCCCGCAGTGAATTCATGGAGGGCGCCGCGGAGACGGTGGCTGCGTCTGGCCAAGAATGGATGTCACCGCGATCGATCTCCAAGCAGAACTTAGAGCAACTTTTGGCGGCTCGCGGAATGGACGTGACCGCTCTCGCTGATCAGTTGCTTGATGAGTTGCGGTTCCCTGTGCGACAGTTCGCTCATCGACATCCTGTTAGTCAGGATGGTGTTCGTGAAGACTTTGCCGAGACTCTGTTTTGGCACCCGATGCTGATCACGGATTCTGAGGGGCGTGCGACGGTGCGTTTTGATCTGTCCGATTCGGTGACCTCGTTCCGTCTGGTCGCCGATGGCCATGCTTCGGACGGGCGGATCGGTACCGGCGGCGGCGAGATTCAATCGCGGATCCCGTTTCAGATTGAGCCAAAACTGCCATTGGAAGTGACTGCTGGCGATCGCATTGATTTGCCGATTGCCGTCATCAACACGACCGAGAGTGAATCACGGGTAGGGCTTTCGGTGCAAACCGGTTCGGTGCTACGAGCCATTGGCGAGTCGACGCGAGAGTTGAAGCTGGCCGCGGTGGAGCGTCGTCGCACGCACCTTTCGTTGGATGTGATCCAAGGTGCAGCCGAGCAGGATGCCGAGATTTTGATTCATGGTACGGGTTCAGGGGCGCTGACGGACTCGGTTCGTCGCCGAATTCATGTTTCGCCCTTGGGGTATCCCGAGCGTGAATCGATCGCCGGTCGGTTGAACGGACAAGCCAAGATTCGACTGCCGATCCCCAAGGGCATCGTCGCTGGTTCGCTTGCTGTCACCGTACGCGCCTACCCTTCACCGTTGGCTGACGTGATGTCGGGCGTCGAGAGTATCTTGCGAGAGCCTAGCGGTTGCTTCGAGCAAACTTCAGCGACCAACTATCCCAATACGATGGCGCTGCTGTACTTGCGAGAAAGCCAAACGTCTAACCCGGAAGTGTCGCGCAAAGCAAAGGGAATGCTGGACCGAGGTTATACAAAGCTGACCAGTTTCGAATGCCAGCAGCGTGGTTACGAATGGTTTGGTGATGACCCAGGCCATGAGGCTCTGTCCGCTTTTGGATTGATGCAGTTCACCGATATGTCTCGCGTGATGTCGATCAACCAAGAGATGATGGTGCGAACCCGTGAGTGGTTGATGGGACGTCGTGACGGTAACGGCGGGTTCCAACGTAACTCGCGACATCTGCATGTTTGGTCGGTCGAACAAGAGATCGTGAACGCGTATGTCTTGTGGGCGATCACGGAGGCCGACGTCGCGGCGGGGCATCCACGTCGAGCCAATCGCGAACTTCAGGCGGAACTCAATCAGTTGGCAAAAGTTGCCCAGCAGTCGCAGGATCCGTACTTGGTCGCGCTTTCCGCTGCCACGTTGATGAATGTCAATCGGACCGAGGAAGGTGAGAAGCTGCTGGAAAAACTTGCCGGATGGCAGCAGGATGGTGGCAGTTTGGAAGGCCGCACGACAGTGACTTCTAGTGGCGGCATCTCGCGAACCATGGAGACGACGGCCATTGGCATCTTGGCGTGGGTCAAGAGTCCTCAGTACATCGGCCAGGCTCGCTCGGCTGCGAAGTGGATTTCCGGCAACCGTCTCGGCAATGCCGGTTTCGGTTCCACGCAAGCGACGGTCTTGGCATTGAAGGCTCTCGTCGCGATGTCCGGGCATTCGCAAACCGGTGCTGGCGGTGAGTTGGTGGTCAAGTATCAAGGGCAACCGCTCGGTGCAGGAAGATTGCCTGAGGAAGCACGCAGCGGCCAAACGGTAGAGATCAAGGGCTTGGGGGAGAAGCTTCAAGCCGCGGTCGAGGCAGAGGACGAAATCGAGATTGAGCTGGTCGCCGACGGGGCCACAAACTTGTCCTACACAATCGACGTTGCGTTCCACTCGACCGCTCCTCGCAGTGACGACGCGTGTCCATTGGAATTGTCGACGAAGTTGACCGGTGAGATGCTGGAGAGCGGAAGCGTTCCTGCTGGTGAAAGTTTGTTGGTTGAAACTCGGCTTGCCAACAAAACGTCAATGGGCCAACCAATGACGATCGCGATCGTTGGATTGCCAGGTGGCGTCGAACCACGTGTGGAAGAATTGGACGAACTGCAGAAAGCAGACCGGTATGACTTCTACGAGATTCGTGGTCGCGAGATCGTGTTTTACTGGCGTACGATCGCTCCGAATGAAGTCAAGGAAGTCGACTTTCACGTCACCGCAGCGATTCCCGGCAAGTACACCGGGCCTGCTTCGCGGGCATACCTGTACTACACCGCGGAGCAGAAAATGTGGACAGCGCCGATCAGCGTGGGGATCAAAACTCAGCCATAGCGCACTTCATGACCGCATCAGCGATTCGCGGGGCCACCGTTCGGTCGAGCGGATCGGGCAGGATTCGGTCGGCGGTGGGCTGGTCCACGCAAGCGGCCAGCGAGCGGGCTGCGGTGACCTTCATTTCTTCGGTGATCTGTTCGGCGCCACAATCCAGGGCTCCCCGGAAAATTCCTGGGAATACCAACACATTGTTGACTTGGTTCGGGAAGTCGCTGCGTCCGGTTCCGACCACGGCAGCGCCACCCGCGTGAGCTTCGTCAGGCATGATTTCGGGGATCGGGTTTGCCATCGCCAGTACGATGGCATCCGAGTTCATGGTCCGAATGTCATTCGCATTGAGCAGTCCGCCTTTGCTGACACCGATGAAAACATCTGCGTCTTTCAAGACATCGTGCAAGCTGCCTTTCATGGAAGTTCGGTTGGTATACCCGAGCAGTTCCTTCTTGCAGGCCGAAAGACCTTCTCGTTCGCGATGGATGGCGCCCTGTGAGTCGCAGACGATCGCGTCTTGCACGGGGACGCAGACGTTTGGGTCGTGACCAACACAGCGCAGCAGGCGTGCGATCGCGGTTCCGGCCGCACCGGCGCCGTTGATCACGATTCGAAGGTCCGTCAATTCGCGTCCGACGACTTTCGCAGCGTTGATCAAACCAGCGAGCAGAACGATCGCGGTTCCATGCTGGTCATCGTGAAAGACGGGAATGCCAAGGTCTTGCAGGCTCTGTTCAATCTCAAAACAACGGGGTGCAGAAATGTCTGCCAAGTTAATGCCACCGAAGACCGGTGCAATCCGCTGTACTGTTTCAATGATCTCTTGCGAATCTTGCGTGTCGACACAGATCGGCCAAGCATCGATTCCGGCAAACTCTTTGAACAAGATCGCCTTGCCTTCCATGACCGGAATGGCGGCGTTGGGACCGATGTTTCCCAGACCCAACACGGCGGAGCCATCGCTGACGACTGCGACTGTATTGCGTTTGATTGTCAGGTCACGTGTTCGCGAAGGGTCCTTGGCAATGACTTCACAGGGACGTGCGACGCCTGGGGTGTACGCGATCGACAGGTCATCGCGACTGAGGATTGGCATTCGGGATTGAATTCCCATCTTGCCTCGCAGCTGTTCGTGAATGATCAGGCTGCGCTCAAAGTAGTCTTCGCTCATGATCCAACGCCTGCGGGTCGAGAGAGGAAAGTCGTCAAGACAGGACAGACAACCGATTGGTTGCGCCGTCACCAACGAAGACTATAGCCCAAACCGATTCAGTCGGTGGAAACGGGACTGGCAGGGGCTGCGCATTCCGCTGTTTCAGGTGCAGGAGTACGTGTACGTTCGATCCGGCCTTTGAAATACGCCATCGTCTTCGTCCATAGAATTCCCAGTGGACCGTTGAATGTCAGCAGGGAGGGCCGGCGAAGGTGTCCGTGAAAATCAGCCTGAAGAATTTCGTCGGTGCCGAGATTGAATGCCGTCAGGTAGCGGCCTCCAAAGCAGTAGGTGTCCAAGCAAACCAGGTGACCGACATCAAGAACGTTGCCTGTGGGTTGTGGGGTGTGCCCGACAAAAACACGTTTGCCACTTTTGTGTGCCAAAGGCGGACGCTCGGTGAGGTGTTCCCAATACGTGGTCATGTCGATTTGTTGGTGCATGTCCAGCAACGGATGGTAGTTCGCGTGAACGAAAATTTCCGATGGGGTTTCGTAATAGGGAAGCAGTTCCTGGAAGAACGCCAGGTGTGCGGCCGGAATCTTGGCGAGCGACCCTCCGTAGCTTGTCACCGTCGCTCGTCCGCCGTTGGCTTGCCAGACTTTATCGTCCATGCCTGCCAGAGCAACGCCCATCAGCATGATCTCGTGGTTGCCGCGCAGTGCGATCACGTTGCATCGATTCTGTAAATCAATGATCTGATCGACCACATCCTTGCTGTTGGGACCTCGATCGACGTAGTCGCCCATGAAGATGACTTCGTCTTGCGGGCGAGGCGCAATTTCTTCGATCAAGCCACGGAGCGCCTTCGCACATCCGTGGATATCGCCAATTGCAAATCGTCTGATCGAATCGTTCATCACAGTTCAGAGACGAATCGCAAGTGAGAATCGTGTAGTTGCCATCGCCATGCGCCTTTTCGATCCGCGTGTCGCGGGATCAAAGACCTTGTCATTCAACACTGCAGTCAGTTCATGGTCGGGTCGCCGAAACGCACACCCGGAGCCATTTCGGCGAGAATGTCTTTCCCGCATTGCTTGACGGCTTTTTCCCAAGCTTCGTTTGGATCCCCGAAAATGATATCGGGATCGGCTTCACCGGCTAGCCATCCACCCATCCGAAGTTCCTCGTCCAGTTGCCCTGGTCCCCAGCCGCTGTAATCACTGACGTAGCGAACACGAGCTTCAGGCCTACGTAATAGGATGCGTAAATGATCGTCATCACCCGTGATCCAAGCCGGTGGATTTCCGAGTTCGATTGACATCGAACCGAAAGCTTCGGCGGGGTGATCGTGAACGGTGTATTTGGCGCCCTGGTTATGCGATTGTCCTGGCGAAAGTAGCTCGCCAGTCGGATCGAAGGGGCCGCAAGGTTCACCGACTCCTGCCAAGTCATGTAACGCCAACAACGGGCCATCGACAGGGCCACCGCGATAGATGGCATCATCGTCACGAAGATTTCCTTCGACCGCAGAGGAATCGATCAGATCTCGGAAACGACGATCGGTCGGCCGATTGATCAACAGTCCGAAGGCGCCTTCGACGTCGTGGCGGACCATGAAAATCACCGATCGCAAGAAGTTGCCGTCGTTCAAATACGGCGAGGCGATCAGTAGTTGGCCGGAAAGATTGGTTGACATTTTAGATCCCCGTTTTGTTGAAGCTGGTTGGTTTGGAATTCTTCCGGGAATCACGCGTGATCGTGTGCTCGGTCAATCTCCGCGCCACAGGCATCCAGCCCAGGAAAGGCCCACCCCAAATCCAACCAGCATCTTAACCGATTTCTGCTCAAATTGGCCCTGCTTTCGCAGCCCATTGATCAGAATTGGCAGGGTGCAAGAGACGGTGTTGCCCACATCTGCCAGTTCGATTGGCAACCGATCCTCGGAAATTCCCATTCGGTTTCGCAGCTGATCGAGCATTTTCCAAGTTGCTTGGTGCATCAAATACTGGCTGATGTCCTGATCCGTCAGCTCGTTGGCCGCCAGGATTTCGTTGACCAGTCGCGGAATCGCTTCGACGGTAAAGTTGATCAAGCTGGGGCCGTCCATGTACAAACGGCTCTTCCAACGCTTTCGATGGCGAGGCTTGATGGCGTCGTCAGCGTCTCGACTGCCACCGTCGCCGACCAGCAGCATGTCGCCACCACTTCCATCACTTCCAAATTGAAAGCCGCTCAGAGTCTGCGTGTCACCTGCTGAAATCAGCGTGGCTGCAGCGCCATCGCCGAAAATCGTTCGCAAGCTTCGATCCTCCGTATCGATGTATTTGCTGTAGGTCTCGGCTGTCAGCAGCAGGATGTTCTTCGCGGCACCACTTTGGATCAAACCGTCCGCGAGTGCCAATCCGTACACGAAACCGCTACATCCAAGATTGAAATCGAGCGCCCCGCAGCTGGTTCGCAGTCCCAGTCGATCTTGGATCAGGCAGCTTGTTGTCGGCAGCGGATAGTCCGGCGTCTGGGTGCAAAACAGCAAGGAATCGATCGACTCGCGCTGAATCTTGTTTTCCGTCAACAGTTTTTCGGCTGCTTCGACCGCCAAATCGCTGGACGTTTCGTTCGGCTCGGCGATGTGCCGCTGGCGAATCCCCGTCTTTTCCTCGATCAGTTTCAGGTCCCACTGCGGAAAATCCTGCTGCAGCATGTCGTTCGTTTCGACACGCGCGGGCAAGTGGATCGCGATGGGGCCAAGTTGAGCGTAGGGCACGTTTATCCAATTCGAACGGCGGAAACGACCGTGATTCTAAATCCCGAGCGGGTGTTGCCTATCACCAGGATCCCATCTTTTGAGATGAGAATCCAATGCAGAAGTTCTTTCTTGGAAGACACGCACCCGAGATCGGGGCGAAATCGATGGTTCCCACGGGAAACGGCCGCCTGAAAGAGAATGTTCGTGAGGTGGAGGATTCCACGAGCATGTTTAGGCGTCGATGTGGGAAAAGAGAGCGGCTGATGGGATTCGAACCCACGACATTCACGTTGGCAACGTGATGCTCTACCACTGAGCTACAGCCGCGTCGCATTCCAAGTAGACCGCAGATTATAGGGAGGACCCCTTTGGCGGCAAGGCCTGATCCGAGCGAACTGAAAGACGGCCCTAAGCGGACGAATAAACGGGCTCAGGTCAGGCGGCAAATTATAATAAGTCTGCTAATTCCGTTCCCCGCTTGCCGGTTTTCTGCCTTTCTCGCTAGACTGGCACGCTTCCTCAGAGCACGGCTCTGCCACCAATCACGACAAAATTTAAGTTAGGTCTGTCGAAGGATGTCCACTACCGAGACCCCCGACGTCGAAGAAAAAGCTCCGATCCAGCTGGACGTGAAAATTGAGAGTCCGCAAGCCTGCCTGCGAGAAGTCGTTGTCACGATTCCGCAAGCTGAAGTGCAGCGGTACCTGAAAGAAGCTTACGACGATCTTGTTCCCGAAGCTCAAGTGCCGGGCTTCCGCAGTGGCCGAGCGCCGCGCAAGTTGGTTGAAAAGCAATTCAAGGATCGTGTGGTTGACCAGGTCAAGGGTTCCTTGTTGATGGACAGCTTGGCGCAAGTCACCGACGAACAAAACTTCAACGCGATCGGTGAACCCGATTTCGATTACAACTCGATCAAGGTCCCCGACGAGGGCGACTTCAAATTCCAATTCCAGATCGAAGTCCGTCCTGAATTCAAGACCCCGACTTGGAAGGGTTTGAAGTTCAACAAACCTGTCGAAGAAATCTCCGATGATGATGTTCAGGAAGCGCTCGACCGAGTGCTTTCGCGCTATGCATCGTTGGAAGCCACCGATCAACCTGCTGCGATCGGCGATCGCCTGCTGGTCACCGCGACGTTTGAACTCGACGGCAAAACGCTGTCGGAGATGGACGAAGAACGTGTGACGTTGGAAAGCCGACTGAGCTTCAGCGATGCCGTTTGCGAAGATTTCGGCAAACTGATGACCGGAGTCAAAGAAGGCGAAACCAAGAAGACTAAAATCGAAGTTGCCGAAGGTGCAGCCGACGAAGAATTGCGTGGAAAGAAACTCGACGCCACCTTCAATGTCGTCGAAGTTCTCAAGCGTGAGTTCCCAGAGATGACTCCGGCGTTCTTGGAGGAGTTGGGTGACTTTGATTCCGAAGAGGAACTACGCAGTTTCGTACGTGACTCGCTGACTCGGCAAGCTGATTACCGCACTCAACAGGAAGTCCGTAAGACTGTCGTTGAGTTGCTCGCTGGATCGGCTGACTTCGAGTTGCCTGCTACTTTGGTGAAACGCCAGACGATGCGAGAGCTGGAGCGGAAAGTACTTGAGCTACGCCGCAGCGGATTCGACGAAGACAGTATCCGCGGATTCGTCAACGCTTCTCGCCAGAACGCCCAAGCAACAACAGAGACTGCACTTCGCGAGCACTTCATTCTTGAGCAGAGCGCTGAAGAAGAGACCGTCGAAGCCGACGATAGTGATTACGAGACCGAGATCGAACTGATCGCTCAGCAAAGCGACGTGCCGGCTCGTCGTGTTCGGGCGCGATTGGAAAAGCAGGGGCAAATGGATGCCCTGCGAAATCAAATCGTGGAGCGCAAAGTGATCGAAATGATCGTGGATGTCGCGAAAGTCACCGAGGAAACTGTCGAGAAGAAGGCAGGCGAAGAAGCCAGTGAGTTTGCCATCTATCACAGCGTCTTGGCTAGTAAGAATGACGATGCCATTCCTGAAGCCAAGTACGAAGACAACACCCCGAAGGGTGAGAACGACGAGAAAGACAAAGAGTAGTCTTTCGTGACGCGGGCCCTGGCTACAACGTGTGGCTACGCTCGCCAGAGTCTGGGATCAAAGCTCTTCCTCGTACTTTGTCGGTGCGAGGAAGACATCTTCATCGATTCCACTGGCGGTTTGAAAGCGGACTTTTCCTTCCGACTCAAGCAGCCCGCGCTCCTGGTCCGTGAGTGCTTCGGTCACTTTGCGGACCGTTAGCTTCTCATCCAGGTAGCTGACGACAAGTTTGGCGGCCAGTCCCGATGCGATCACCAGCACGGTGAGGATTCGAGCGCCGGGTACTGGCAACGTCACCACTCTTGGTCCGATGAATAGGGTCACGATCTCGTAGCCTCGAAGTGAAATTCGAGCGGCTTCCAGGTTCTCGGTCGACACCGAATCCGTCAAATCATCGGCGACTTCCAACGCTTGGTTGGAATTGCAGCCGACTGCCGCCAGTGAAACGGCGACGCTTGAAATCGCGAAGGTTCGTCGATCCAGTTTGCTCATTTGATTTCAGTCCTTTGGAAGGGGCCTGATTTGAAGGCACCCTTGGAAGCGGCGCAGGGCGCAGTAATCTGCGTCTGGCCCAGATTCATTTGTAGCAGACGAATCCCTTGGTTTTCGTTTTACGGCGGAACACTTTGTCGCCCGCGGCAATGTACAGGTACGAAAGCTCGGGGCCTGCAAAGGCGACGCTGACGATCGGTTTTTCCGAAGGTGCTGCGATCACGCCGCCCATCCTTCCAGTAGGATCAAACATTTGCAGTCCCGATGCGGAGGTGACGTAGTACCGGCCAACGGCATCGGTTGTCATCCCGTCGCCCTTGCTGGCTGCATCAGGCGTTGGCGTTCGCAACGTGATGTAGGGCTGGCGATGTGAGAGCTTTCCGTCCGATTCGATTCGCCAAACCCAGGTGTAGCGTCCGCCATGGTCAGACACGGCAAGCGTGCCCTGATCAGGAGTCAGCGCGATCCCGTTGGGGCGTTGCGCACCATCGGTCTTGGTGGCGACGTTGGCGGGGCGAGGTTTTCCGCCGGGCGCGATATGAGTGACTTGCATCTTCGGCGTCTCGGTGAAGTAGATGTGCCCAGTCCGTGTGACCACCAGATCGTTGGGCTTGACGCCTTCGGCGATCACTTCCATCTTGCCCGACTGCAGGTCAAACGCAACGATCCGACCAAAGGTTCCACCTTGGCACGCGTAGATCCTGCCGTCGGGGCCGAACTGCATTCCGCTAATTCGCGGCGCGTCTTTGGCGACGACGTCGGTTTTTCCAGTTGGCGAGATCCGGTTGATCGTCGTCCCTGACTTCACATCTGCAAAGTAGAAATTGCCCGCGGAATCTGCCGTGAACCCGTCAACAAATTCATGGCCCTCGGAAACCAGTGTCCAGTCCTCGCCTTCGATCAAGACTTGCGTCAGCGGCATGTCCTGGGCGGGAGCTTGGCTGTTCCAGCCGATCGAAAGCAAACTGATTGCGACGACAAATGCACAAAAACCAAATGAACGGAAAAGTTTCATTGCTTCTCTCCTGCTTTCACACCGGGATAATCTCGCCATAGCCAACGCAGCATCTTGGGCAGGATTGCACCGCCATGATTGCCACTATGAGCACCATCGCCCATCTCGAATTGATAATCGTAGCCTGCAAACTTGAGTGCTGAAGCCATCTGCTGGTTGGCCAGCGGCCAATCGCCGTGCAGGTTGTTCAAGTCGTTGGCCCCTTCCTGCAAAAACACGCGAATCGGCTTGTGTTCTGTTTTTCGAATCAAGGCCGGGTAAACGTGTCCGCCACGGATATTGGTGAAACTGCCGATGTAGCTGATCACCTTGCTGAACTGCTGGGGGCGTTCCCAGGCGACAGTGAATGCACAGATACCACCCGAGCTGATGCCGCAAACCGCGCGGCCCGCGGCGTCCTCGGTCAGGTTGTAGTCCTTTCCCACCGCCGGCAAGATCTCTTCCAGCAAGAATCTGGCGTACCGATCACCTAGCGAGTCGTACTCGAAACTGCGGTTGCGACGAGGGGCCGCTCCCTTCTGCGTTGGCGGAACGACTCCGGGGTTGATGAAAATCCCAATCGTGACCGGCATCGCACCTTGGTGAATCAGGTTGTCGAAAACCGTTGGCACTCGGCTATGTCCCTTTTCTCCGGCATATCCTTTGCCATCTTGAAACACCATCACGCAGGCAGGTTTCTGTGCGTCGTACTGGGAGGGCACGTAGACCCAATAGTCGCGTTCGGTACCGGGAAATATTTTGCTATTCGTCCAGCGATGTTGTGTGACTTTGCCTTTGGGAACGCCAGCTTGCTGTAGCGAGTCGGGGGTGAGTGGGTAATCGGCTTGCAGTGGAAGGCAGCTCAGCAAGACGAAGCAGCATGGCAACAGTATTGTGGGCAGTGATCTCAAGTGAACCTCGATGGGCATCTTGGGGGAGTAATCGGAGGGGGGATTGTTTCCGTTGTTTTCGCTCGCAAAGCGAACAGCAATTCTCCAGAGAAACGGGTGCGATCAGGAGGCTCGGCAGGGAATGACACGGAATTGCAACGTATCGCCGTGCGTCATCGTGCCGCTGAGGCGAAACCGGGCAATCAAACCGGGCAATCAAACCGAGTATTGAAACCGAGTAATATAACGGACACGGGCGTGGGCTGACCGGCACGGGGAGTCGAGCCCACTGGATCACCCAAATGCACGATATTTTCAAACCTTGGTTGACAGTGCCGATGGGGGGCGGGAAATTGGACAGCTGATGAGACGTTCGTGACCTGCTTTCCAAGACCGAAACAATGATGAACACATTCAGCACGCAATTGATCGCTCAAGGTGGGCCAGAGGTTGATGGGGCCACGATGTTTGGCCTGATCATCGCTGCGCTTGTCTTTGGCGTGCTCTTGGTTTTGGCGTTCATCTTCTCTCGCTATTTCGGCTTGTGGATTCAGTCGCAACTGACCCGAGCCGACGTTTCCTTCTTCAACTTGTTGGGGATGACGTTCCGAAAGGTGAACACGCGATCGATCGTGCGAAGCAAAATCATGGCGACTCAGGCGGGCTTGGTTGATCCTGAATTGACCAGCGAGGCGTTGGAGGCACACTACCTTGCAGGCGGCAACGTCCAGCAAGTCATCCGTGCCTTGATCGCAGCCAAGAAAGCGAAAACGATCTCTTTGACATTCCGTGAAGCCACGGCGATCGACTTGGCCGGTCGTGATGTGTTGGAATCCGTTCAGACCAGTGTGTACCCGAAGGTGATCGATTGTCCGCCGCGGGGTTCTGCGAAGCCTTCGTTGGACGCGGTTGCCCGTGACGGGATTCAGTTGAAGGTGAAGGCTCGGGTGACGGTCCGCGCCAACTTGCAACAGCTGATTGGTGGAGCAACCGAGGAAACGATCATCGCGCGAGTCGGAGAAGGCATTGTGACTTCAATCGGTTCAGC
>JBGCGI010000326.1:0-4062 GCA_045110715.1 Rubripirellula sp. | reverse complement strand
ACCACCAAGTGAAAGCCGCCGCGGCCATTGGAGTCCATCAACACGGGGTCCAAACCCATGCCTTGTAGCCGCTGGTACCACTCGCGTGCGGCAACGAAGTTTCCTTCCGGCGTTACGGACAGATCCTCGTCGTCGTGCAAGTCGATGTCGATGGCGAACCAGCGCGAAGATCCGTCGTTGCTGGAGCTGTGGATTCCCAGCACGCCTCCATCGACCGCCTTGAAGTGCTTTTCCAGTGAAGTCTCGTTCAAGAAGGCCTTGCCGCGTTCATCGCGAAAGGGGGCGGTGATCGCATGGCCTTGGAAACCGGACTTCTTGTCACGGTTCTGCTTGCGATTGCGTTTGGGCAGGTAGCGTCCCCAGACATCGGTTCGGTTGACCATGTTTGACATGATCCAGCTGGCCAATTCGGGGCCGCGAGAACGCCATTCGGACAACATTTGATCGACATAGGCGTCCTGGCTCAACGCATCACCTTTCGTAAGTCAATTTTCCGGTAGGTCGGACCGACGCATGTTCTTCTGCCCATGGTACCCGTTCACGGTGCATCATTCGAGTATCATCTGCTTTCGGTGTCTGGTAAATCACTTTCGCTTCCACACGCACAATCGGGTTGGGCGTAAACGCCATCATTTAGCATTCGACGATGGAACCTCCTGCAGACCGAAACGCATTTGAGACGACGCACTGGAGCATGATCCAGGCCGCGGGCGACGCCGATCGTTCTGGCTATGGCGATGCAATGAGTGCGCTTTGTCAGCGCTACTGGTTTCCGCTGTACGCATTCGCGCGCAGTCGGGGGCATGACGCGGATCAAGCACAAGACTTGATCCAAGCATTCTTTGTGCGAGTGTTGGAAAAAGACGTGATTGGTGAAGCCACACGTGAACGAGGCAGGTTTCGAAACTTTCTGCTCGCGGCGCTGAAGAATTTTGCTCGGAATGAGTACGCCGCGTCCAAGGCTTTGAAGCGTGGCGGAGCCCAAACGTTTTCTAGTCTGGACTTTCGCGACGCCGAGGGACGCTTGGCTCACGAAGTGGTCGATCACCTGACCGCCGAAGCGGTGTTCCATCAACATTGGGCAATGGAGGTTTTGCAGCGAACGCTGACCAAGTTGCAGGAAGAATATCGCGGGCAGGGAAAGGAGACTCTGTTTGATGAGTTGAGCCGCTACTTGAACGGTGACAAGGGTCGGGCGCCCTACGCGGAGGTCGCCGTTCGACTTCAGATGACGACCGATGCGGTGAAGGTCAACGTTCACCGATTGCGCCGCCGGTATCGCTGGCATCTTGAGTCCGAGATTGTGGACACCTTGGCAGCACCTGGGGATGTGGAAAGCGAGATTCATGATCTCTTTGAGGCTCTTCGCAACGCAAATCGGTCGTGAATCGCTTGTCACTCCGTTTTTTAGAGATTCTCTGTAACCGGCAAGGTGAGAACCGTTAGGAACTCTTGCAGCCCTTGAAATCAGCTGCAACCGTTGACCGATCCAGTCTCTACGCTCGAGTTCTCCATGAATGCCGGTAGCCCAATCCACGCGAATCGATGCCCAGACTGTGAGACCGTTTTGGCAAACACGCTGCCGGCGGGGCTTTGTCCGGTTTGCTTGTTGCAGAATGGTTTTGCTGCAACGGACTCGGAAGTGGAGGCGCGGCATGGACGCCTGAGCGTGACACAGACTCAATCCTGGGACCCCTATCGATCCAGCTCTCCTGCCACGTCCGAGCGGGAAGAACTGGTTGCTGGTCAGCAGTTTGGAGACTACCGAATTGTGCGACGCCTCGGTCGCGGCGGGATGGGAACGGTTTACGAAGCCGATCATCATCCGACCGGTCGGCGGGTGGCACTGAAGGTTCTGGCGCAGGATCTGAACAACAGAGAAGCACGCGCACGCTTCTTTCGTGAAGGACGATTGGCCGCATCGATCAATCATCCCAACAGCGTTTATGTCTACGGCACCGAAGAGGTCGCTGGCACGCCGACGATCAGCATGGAGTTGATTCGCGGTGGAACGCTGCAGCAATGGATTGCTTTGGCGGGGCCTGTCGACGCCTCTGCCGCCGCCGATGCCGTGCTTCAGATCATCGACGGTTTGGAGGCTGCGGATCAAAAGGGGGTTTTGCATCGCGACGTCAAGCCGGCAAACTGTTTCATTGATCCTGCGGGCGAGATCAAAGTGGGAGACTTCGGGCTTTCGATTACCACCGAGTCACGCGGCGAGCATCCTGATACACAGGTAACGCAGGAAGGCACGTTTCTTGGCACGCCGGCCTTTGCGTCACCCGAACAGCTTCGAGGCGAGCCATTGGATCGGCGTAGCGACATCTATTCCGTTGGCGTCACCTTGTTCTACTTGCTGACGGGTCGCACGCCGTTCGCTGGCGAGAATATGGTGCAGCTGTTGGCGACGGTGCTGGATAAGCCAGCGCCAACGGTGCAATCGATACGGCCTGAAGTGTCCGAAGAAATGAGCCAAGTTGTTTCACGCTGTTTGCAGAAATCAGCGGGGCAAAGATTTTCCAGCTACGAGGAACTGCGCGAGGCTTTGATACCGCTCAGTTCGCGAACTCAGACTCCCGCACCATTGGGCAATCGGCTGTTGGCGAACCTGATGGACGTCTTCGTGCTGAGCGTGATCTCATTCGTGCTAACTTTTTCATGGCGATACTCGGGAGCTGATCTGTACTGGGTTTTCGTTGGCCCACTCGTTGCCTTTCTGTACTATTCGATCAGTGAGTGGAGATACGGAAAGACGGTCGGGAAGAGTCTGATGGGCTTGCGCGTCGTCTCACTGAGTGATTCATTGCGTTTCTCACAGTCTGCCATCCGTGCGGCCGTCTTTTGTTTGCTCCCGCAGATCCCGAACGCGGTTTCTCGGTTGATCGTCGGTCCCAGCAACTTGATTGATTCGGTCCAGGGGACCACGGGGATGATTCTGGTCGTTGGTCTTTCGAACTTGTCGTACTTCTGCATGGCTGGAATCTTTTTCACCATGCGCAAGCGGAATGGATACGCCGCTTTGCAAGGTTTGTGGTCGGGCACTCGTGTCGTCGCTCAGCCCGAACGAAAAAGACGGCTTTCGGCGGTCAGCGGACCGGAGTCGTTTGAATCCAGAGCGGAGATTGGCAAGATCGGGCCCTACGATTGTCTGGAAGAACTGTGGCAGTCAGAGTCGGGCCGACTGGTCTTATGCTACGACGCTCAGTTGCTTCGTCGGGTTTGGCTGCACTGTCAGGCACCGGGGGCGGAAGAAGTCGATCAGCGAACGCGAGACTACTCGCGAGTTGGGCGTCTACGTTGGTTGGGAGCAAAACGCTCGGCGGAGGAGTCCTGGGATTGCTACGAGGCGCCAAGTGGTCGCTCGTTCTTGAAGACGCTCGGCGAAGGTAGCCAAGACGGTAGCGTGGATTGGAAAGCATCTTTGGAGGCGCTCAGAGGCCTGGCAACGGAACTCAGTATGTCAAAGGTGGAAGGCTCTTTGTCTCCTTCGCTGACGCTGGAGAACTGCTGGGTGACGGATGAGAACGACTTGAAACTCCTGCCTTTCTCGCCGGCAGTCGGGCAGCAGTCGGTGGGGGACGGGCCGGCTGGCGACGCGATTGCCAGACGGTTGCTGCACGAAGCCAAGCAAGAGGTTCTCAATGCGTTCTCGTTGGCTGTTATCGACAGGCCCGAAGATGCGTTGCCGCTATCGGTCAGTCGTGACCTGGCGCAGATGTCGGAATCGGATCCGCTGGATGAGACTGCGAGTGTTCTGACCGCCCTGTCGGATTCACGTCACGTGAGTGTCGAGCGACGCGTGAGAGGCATGCTGGTCGCCTCGTTGTTCATTCCAGTTGCGATGATTGCCTCGTCTCTTGTTACTGGTTTGATGTGGAGCCAGGAAGCTAGACGCCATCCCATGCTCAAGGAGCTTGCACGTGACACCGTGCAACTCCGGATCTTTGAGCAGCGATTGGAGACTTACAAATCGAGGCCGGGCTTCCATGATCAAAGGCAGATTGGCAAAACAGAAAAGATCGTCGAAGCGACGAGAACATGGATCGCAGGAACCTACGCCGA
>JBGCGI010000325.1:0-2640 GCA_045110715.1 Rubripirellula sp. | reverse complement strand
GTTTACGTCGACGGGTCGATTTGCCGCCAAGACGATGGTGTTCGTTCAACTGGGGATCGCGTTGCTTGCGGTCGGCGCTTGGTACGGAGTGGAGTATTTCTCCGCCACGATTAACGAGGCGTTTCTGACTACGGAGGGTTTCTCATCCCCGCGTTGGTTGGTGGCCACATTCATCTTGCTTCCGCCTGCGATCGCCATTGGAATGACGTTTCCTCTTGCGATTCGTATTCACGCTCGGGACCACCGAGATGCCGGGTATTCGTCGGCGGTCGTTTACGCGTGGAATACCGTTGGCAGTGTCACGGGCGCATTTTTGGCTGGAACGTACTTACTTCCCGCGACCGATTACGCGTTGATGCTGGTTGTTGTGGCGGTCGCCAACATCTTGCTTGCCCTGGCCGTTGCGCTGAACGTCGGGCTTTCGCTTCGTCCGGTCGCGGCGGTGATTGCGACTGTGGGAGTGATCGCGTTCGTTTTTCCGAGTCCGCCGGAAGAGTTGCTTCGAACATCATTGATCAAGAGCGCAGTTCGTCAGGGGATGTTGAAGTACGTGAAGTCGGGACGGTCATCGACGGTCACGGTTCACTACAACAACGGCATCCATACATTTTCGACCAACGGATTGCCCGAGGCGGGGGCTTTCCCAACCGGTTGGGTCACCGACCCTGAGTTGGCCGTCTACTGGATGGGAGTGTTGCCGGCGGCACTTCGCCCCGATGCCGAGACCATGTGTGTGATCGGATTTGGTAGTGGGAAGGCAGCGACTTCGGCGCCACCCTGGATTCGCGACATCGACGTTTTTGAATTGGAAGAAGGTGTGATCGACGGGAATCGTTTGGTTTCCGAACAGCGATGGCAGCGACCTTTAGCGGACCCTCGAATCAACGTCATTCTGAACGATGGCCGCAACGGTTTGGCGATGACGAGCAAGACCTACGACATCGTTGTGTCGCAGCCGTCGCATCCGTGGACCGCGGGGGCGTCGCACTTGTACTCGCGTGAATTTGCGGAACTCGTGCGTGGTCGATTATCGTCCGACGGTTTGTTCGTCTTGTGGGTCGATAGCACGCTGGTGAATTACGAGAACTTTCTTGGGTTGGGCGCGACCCTGTTGGATGTCTTTGGTGATGTCCAGCTTTATCAAACCTCGGCGACCACTCAGTTGTACGTTGCGTCACCGTCGACGCCCGAGGATTCGGATATTGGGGCACCCAAACTTCCTCGTGAGTTGTTTGCGAACAATCAGATGTTGCGACAATTGGGCTTGGATCACGAAGACGCGCTAAGTGTTGTCTTAAGCCTGGATCGGGATCAGATCAGTCAGCTCTGTGATGGCGTTTTGCCAATCACTGACAACAACAATCGGATGGCATTGCAAGGTCGTCAAATGACCGAAGCCGATCTAATCAAGAGAGAACTGCAGAGTGCGGTCAATGCGATGGATCCGTTGGTAAAGCCTGGGGCATCTGAAGCTAGTCGGGTTGATCTCGGATACATCGCACGTCAGAGATATCATCTCGGGCGGTATTTCAACGCGTTGGCGATCATCGATGCCATTCCTGATGCGGCTGATCAGCTGTTCGAGCGTGCCGCATTGGATTTTGAATCGAATCAGTGGACCGCCGCACGCGCCCGGTTAGTCGATGCGATCAACGCGGATCCGGATCAAGTTGCCGCGGTCTGTTTGTTGCAGTTCATTGCCACTCAAACGAATCAGCCGCTCACGGAGTTGCCGAGCGACAAAGTCGACGTAGGACGTTTGCCGGACCGCTATCAGGCGATTGTGAAGGCCGCCAAGGATTTGTCGAACGGGAACTTCGAAGACATGCCCGAATTGGATTCTCAGCTCGCGTCGATCGATGGAGCGGATCCGTTGTTGACCGCGTCGCTTCAGTTGCGAATCGATTGGCGGACGCTGGATTCGACGCGACCACCTCGCCAGCGCGGTCAAGAAATCCTGACCTTGGTGGATCAATTGATCGGGCATCGAAAGTTCGCACGCGTCATGCCGTCTCGAATCATCGGTGCACGACTGGCGGATGAGCCGGTCGTATTGCTGTCCTCCGTTCAGTTGTTGCTGCAATCCTTGATTGAGCCCCTCAGTAACGCCGGAAGCGCCAATAACGCCATCCCTGCCGCAGCTTCCCAGGCTGAGCGGTCCGCAAAACTGCAGTTGCTGCAAGTTTGCGCCCAGTCATTGTCGGTCTTGGAAAGTGATCGTCGTATTGAAAAGCACCGTTGGTTTGAAGTGTCGGCGCTCCTGCAACGCCTTCAGAAAGTGCTTGCGTCGCCCGCACCGGCGGGTTAGCTCGTTGGGCTGATTCGCGATTTGTCGTTGGGGCCTTGGCGACCGTGGAAGATAAACGTGAATCAACGACGCATACTTCCAACGGCGAAAAGGCCTGCGAAGACAGATGGATACGATACGCAACTTAGTTTTGGTCCTTGGCGACCAACTGAACCACGACAGCAGCGTGTTCCTTGGGTTTGATAAGGATCGTGACGCGGTTTGGATGGCGGAGAACCAGGACGAAGCGACCTACGTCTGGTCGCACAAGTACCGCTTGGTCGGCTTCTTTGCACCCATGCGACACTTCCGCGATGAAGTCCGCGAAAACGGAATGCAGGTGCTCTATCACG
>JBGCGI010000324.1:0-11708 GCA_045110715.1 Rubripirellula sp. | reverse complement strand
GATATCTCCGCATCGATTGAATGGGTGATTGAGGTCGCGATCACTGAAGCGCCAAAGGCAATCGCGCTACCGTCTCCACCGCCGCCTGCTCCGGCGATAGCCAGCGTTCCTGCACCAGAGCCGACAAAGGCGGAAGTGCCGGCGGACACACGCACGAGGTTCGAAGCATCGACAAGGCTGTCGCGAATTGCGGCATCGACTATGTTGACGACCACGTTAGCCGATCCAGAACCGGCAGCCGTGATGACTGTTCCAGCGCCACCACCGGCCGAACCACCCCCGGCCAGTCCCAATGTAGCGACGGCAATTCGAGAACCGGACCAGGCGTATACGCTCACGTTTCCAGCACTGACATCCACGTTGGAAATTGCAGCTTCCAACGCATTGTTGCTGATTGTGTTAAAGGCTATTGCGGCCCCCAGGCCGTTCGAGTTTCCGCCACCTGCACCGCCTGAGATAGCCAGTGTCAGTCCACCCACGGCTGCAATGATCTGAGATGAATCTGAGGCGTCAACTACCAAGGCGCCATCCACGCGAACCGTCTGTCTCTCGGCTTCGTTCTCGATCAAGGCGTGGACTTCGCGAGTGACCAGGTTGATCGCTACCGCGCCGCCCAAGCCGTTCGTGTTTCCACCACCAGCACCGCCTGTCCCCGCACCGCTGCCAGCAAGGGCGCCGACAAAGATCTCGCCGCTGGTTTTGGCGATCACATTCAGATTGCCATTGGTTTCAACGGGAGTATTTTGAATTCTTGCGTCTACGTCTGCGACGATGACATTCATCGCTCCTGAAGCACCCAAGGCCGTCGCCGAGCCCGCTCCCGCACCGACGCCAATTGCTACGCTCGCCCCACCCGCGCCGGCTCCGATAATGGCTCCATCCTCAGCCGTGATTCGGATGTCGCCGACGGCGTTTACATTCGAATCGGAAACGATGGCTTCGATGTCCGAAATGATGGCATTGACAGTCGCCGAGCCAACTGCCGTAAACGTCGCACCTCCCGCTGCGCCGCCAGTTAACGTGCCGCCCACGCCGACAGATGCGGCCACAATGAACGCTTCGGAATCAGCGGTAACGGTCAGTGAGCCATCTGCGTCGATTGTCGAGTCGTCGATCGTGGCTTTGGTCAAGCTTGTTACATTGTTGCCGTTCAAGGCCGCACCGATGCCCACCGCTGTAGCCGCATCAGTGCCGCCGATTCCGGCTAAGGTCAATGCACCGCTGAGCGCAATGATGGTCGGCGCGTTGCCCGGTGCATCGTCACGAGCGGATACCAGAATGCTGCCCACCGCGTCGACTAGGCTACCATCGATGGTCGCTTCGACTTCCTGCACAACGATGTTGACGGATACTGCGCCCGCGCCCGTGCCCAAAGTCCCGCCCGCTTGGCTGCCTGAACCGTCGCCGGATCCGGCAATCGCGATGGAAATCAGTAGCGGCGTTGTCTCTGCCGTCACACTGACATCACCGCTCGCCACGACATTGGAATTGTCGATCGACGCATCCAACAAGGTCGTCACCACGTTGGCGGTAATCGAAGCTCCCACCGCACCGCCTCCCCCACCACCGACGGCATTGGTGGCCGCAACACCCACCGCACCCGCTCCCGCGACGGCGATCGTGACATCGTCGGCATCCACAATAAGTGAACCGGTGAGGTCGATTTCGCTCTGCCTAACGGTGGCAGCCACCGTCGTGACAATGATGTTGCCCGCGGCCGAGCCTGTACCTGCAAACGGACTCGTTGACTGTGTGTCCGTCTTCTCCTCGAACAGGTTCGTCATTGCTTGGGCGTCGTAGACGTCGTCGGTTGAGTCGATAGCCGGCGTGCCTTCAGATGCCGCAACTGCCGCGCCGAGAGCACCGGCGATGAACAGCCCGTCAGTCGTCGCTTCTACAGACATGTCGTTTGCCTTGATGGTTGCGTCGTCGACATCCGCTTCAATCATGCGGACAAAGATAGACGCTCCAATTGCGGCCCCAACTCCGGTGCTCTTGGATCCGGAGAATCCACCTGCCAAGGCAATGGCGTTTGATTTGTTCGCCGCGAAAACTCGCACATCTTGTGTTATGCTCGCGTCGGTATCGGCGTAGTCTGGGTGGGCGGTGTCGGTTTGATCGGGATCGATGTTGATATATGCGCCGGGATCAATTTCCGCTCGTGCCGCATCGACGACTACCGTTGCACCGAGCGAGCCGGTAGCGCCCACATTCAGTCCGACGTTTGCTCCGACAACAACCGAAACGATATCGTCGAACGAAACGGAGCTAACCGAAACGCCAGTCGTTTCGATCAACTCAGGGCCTTGTACGATGCTTTCTCGTGAACCACTAGGAACTTCACTCGTCCCGCGACTACCGCGGGCGATTACGACAGCCGAGTCCGCAATTCTCGCTTCACTAAAATCGAGCGATGCAATCGTGTTGTTGGATATCCCCAGGCCCTCTTCCTTACCGAAAGCGACCTCACCTGCCACGGTTAGAAATTGCGTATCGCTGATGGTAGAAACTACTACGTTCCCCTCAGCCACTACTCGGGTGCTGTTGTCGATGGTCGCATTGGTGAAGCCGCCCACAACCAAAGCATTAAAAATGCCACTGCCTGCCAAGTCGCCTGATCCGCCGATGCCGGACGCGAGGGACAGGACGCGGTCCTGAGCTTCGGCTCGGACCACGACATGCTCTTCAGCAATGACTTCGGCCGAAATTCCGATGCGAGCGTCTACTTGCCGGACCATAAGTACCGAGACGAGAGCCGCCCCTATACCGACGTCATCTTTGCCAACGCCAATCGTTCCCGCACCAACGGATAAACGCGAATCGTGATCCGCGCGAACCAGCACTCCCTGGCCCTCATTGGGCGCTGGTGGAGCGCCTTCGTTGATCGCCGGATTTGTTGGTCCCGGATTCACGTTGATCTTTGCTCGGTCGCCGATTTGGGCTAGTGTTTCGGTTGCTACGATGACCGGAGCCCAGGAACCAGCGATCGCTGTCTGCTCAGATATCGCTCCGCTACCGGCGTAGTTGATCAGCCCTTCTTCAGAAGTGGCTTCCACCACGACACCACGTCGTGTGCTTGACGATCCTGCGGGATCTTCCAATGCTTCTCCCAGCCCCAGGCCAGTCACCACCGCATCGTCGGCGATCAGTGCGTGGACTTCGCGAACGATCACCGTTCCGCTAACTCCGCCGCCGAATCCGCCTTTCTCCCCAAATGCTCCTCCGCCAGCAAAGGCCAGCAAGCGACTGTTATCGTTGGCATCGACCCAGACCGTCCCATTCGCCAGTACTGTCGCATCGTTTTCAATTTCCGCGTTGGCTTCGCTCAAAACCAGTTGCAGATTTCCGGCCCCACTGACCCCTAGCTTCTTAGTTCCAATCGCCAAACTGGCCGCAATTGACAGAACGTCTTCTTGGTTGTCCGCTGACAGAATTACATGACCGCCAGCTTGAACATCGGCACCGGAGTGGATCACTGCGTCCGCGTCGTTGTCAATCAACACCAACTCGGGTGCCGCTCCGATTCCGAAGCCACCTGCAAAGCTGAGCGCTCCTGCGATGGAGAAAATTTGTGACTTGTTTTCTGCTTCGACCAGCAAATCGCCCAGGGCAACGATCTGCGCATCGTTGCCGATCGTTGCGTAGGTGTCATTTTCCAAGTAGTGCGCCGCTACGCTACCAGCAATGCCGACGCTATCTTCCTCCTTCGATTTTGCACCGCCGCCACCAGCCGTTAGCGTAAAGTGTTTGTCGTCCGCGTCGGCGATTAGCGAGATGTTGGTTCCTTCCACGCGAGCACCATCTCCGATGGTTGCCGAGGTCCCTCTATCCATTACATTGAAAGCGGCAGAACCAGCAACTGCAGCGCCTTTCCCCTGACCTCCGACCGTTACCGCCATCGTTAGCCCTACCAGGATCGAATCATTGGTCGCCTGAACGACAACGTCACCGCCTGTTCCATCATCTTGCGGTTGTCCACGGTCGGCATCTGCAATGACCACTTGGCTATTCCCGATGAACGCTCGCGTGTCCGACTCGCTTAGCGTGATTACGATATCGCCTGAGATGCCGATACCAACCGTTCGTTCTTTGGACGAAGCTTCGTCGTCCCCCACGCCTGGCAAAAAGGAGAACTTGTCTTTCGCAGCCCCCTTTAGCGTTTCAAGCTTGCTCTTACCCGGTGACTTTGCGTTCTGAGAGAGCCGTTCTTTGAGCGTAGCTTCGTCGACTTGCCCACGGGTTCCGATCGTAATTCCGCTTTTGATAGCCGAAGCGTCTTTCGCTTGTCCCCCAAGATCGGAATTTGCCAGTAGATCCGACAGCGCCCCGCCACTTTCCTTTTGGGAAGGTTCTGTGTCGGCTCCTTCAGCTTTGGCTCCAGCCAAGCCCAGCGTGATCAGCAATTCCTCATTATCGGCAATGACCAAAACATCGCGTCCCGCAGTTACCGAGCCGATCGTTGTGAATTCCTGCGATGTTTCGTGGTCGCCGATGAACGCCTCAGTGCGGATGTCGTAGTCGTTGAATGCCGCTGACAAACCGACCGCCACGACGTCGCCTGCCGTGAAAGCGTAGGCGAAGTTTATGCCTCGCGAGTGGCTGTCAGCGTCGACGATGACGTCGCCACCAGCTGAAACGATGGCGGTATCTTCTATGTGCGCCCGAGAAGTACCGTCCATGATCTGCGTGGCAAAGGTTCCATTGATGCCAACCGTTCCTGCCGAACCACCGGCCTGTGCCATGTTGATAATCAACGAACGGCTATCAGATTCAACCGCCACATCACCGGCAACCGAAGTGACCGACGCTCCGTCGCCAATCCATGCCTTTGCATTTTGCTGGTACAGAGTTCCGTTGATCGTACCACCTAACGCAACACCATTGCTATCTGTGCCGCTAATCAGCTTGTCAGTAAAGAAGGGGACGAGGTTGGCTGCCCCAGCAACATTTAGGGTTTGTACTTCGGCATCCGCGATCACTCGCACATCGCCTAGCCCAGCAGTCACGGATGCACCGTCACCGATCCAGGCTTCCGCGTCGTTATCTAAAACCTGCACAGTTACCGAACCACCAAACGCAAATTTTCCTTCTCCGGCGGGCGTCTTTCCTTCGGCGCTACCGGATGCGTTGCTAGTGTAAGTTCTTGTCAGGCCGAGGTTTTTGGGATCTAAAAAACCGCGCACGAAAGTACTTACAGGGTTAATCAAGTCCGTGGCTGATACTGTTGCGTAGTTTGCCTGGTCGGTGAGGGCGGTTGCTACCGAGTTGGCGGTCGACGTTGTGTTTCCCAAATCCAAAGTGGGTGGGGGAAAGTCTATATTTCGGTCTTCCAAATCAAACTGGGGCGACTCAAGGTCGACAGTTGGCGCTTCAAAGTCGATGACTGGATCGAATTCAGGTGGCCGATAGACAAAGTCCTCAAATGCCCTGACCATTGCTAAGAACTCGTCATCGATCGTAATCTGATTGGGTACATCGGAATCTGCTTCAACCGTTACTGAGTCTCCGGCAACTACGATTGCGCCGTCAGCAATTGATGCCAGAGCGTCATTTTCGAAAACTCCAACGTTGAAGCCACCACCCAAGTTGACTTGAGCCGCAGCGTTGCTGTTCCCCGCAGCAGTGTGTGTAAAATTGTCTTCTGCCGAAGCCGAAACGTCGACCGAACCGGTCGTCGCACGCAATTCGGCTGTGCCGCCAACGTGTGCTTCCGCTCGATTCTCACTAAGGGCGACTGTAAAAGCAGCTGCCAATCCAAAAGCCGAAGGACCAGCGGAATTGGATAGAACGTTGTCGTTACGCATCCTCGTGTTAGTGTCATTAAATCTAGAAGAAACTGCGGCCAGAGGTCCCTTATCGATTTTTGTAGCCGCTCCTGTGCCGGCGATCTTCTCTTTGATCAAAACGGCGGTATCGGTGCTATTCGTTTCATTGGTCGAATCCGCTCCAATCGTGATTTCGGTCGCCAGAATGTCAGCGTCAACTTGTGTGTCTGCTTCAGAGCTCATGTTGCTGACAGCCACACTCACCCCCTGCCCAAGGTTCTTCTCTGGGAACAGAATCAAGCTGGTCGATGAGACCGCAAAGTTGTTAATGTTTTCAGCATCCACCAAAACCGTTCCAGCTTCGATGGTGGTGTCTGCAGCGATCGAAGCTTTCGAATTCGACTCGGCCTGGCCGTAGGCCAACGTGGCCGTCGGTGCAGGCAGCTTCGTCGGCAGCGAATCGGCGATTTTGCCGGGATTGGCCTTCGATGTAAGTGCTCCCAAAGGGCCGAAGCCTGCAAACTTTCCGCCATGCTTCACCAAAGTCTTCGCGGTTTGCAATGTGCCCGCATAGGTTTTCATCTGGACATTAAAGTCGTTGCGAACGTCGGAAGTGAACACGAAGTTGCCACCAGCCTCAATTTGGACATTAGATCCAATCTCCGCATTGGCTGTGGCCTCAGCGATACCAACGCCCACGGCCAATGGCGCACCGAGGTCACCAACAAAGCCGAAACTTCCTGCTCCAGGGATTGGGGGCGGAGCAAGGTAGGGCGACGTGATCGAAACTTCCGAGTCGGCAATCGCGCGAACACTGATGTCACCGGTCGCAAACAGGCGAGCCCCGGATCGAATTTCGATGTTGCTTTCTGTGTTCGAAACTACGCCCTGAGCCACGCCGATGATGTTGTTCAAGGCCGACAATTGCGTCGCTGGCTGCACTAACAGATCACGCACAACATCGACCGTCGTTTCTACGATCGTGCCATCACGTCCGGTTGCGATCAGTGGGACCGCATCGGCGGTTAGTGTATTCAGGATTTCCGTGACATCGACTTGACCACGAACAATTGCCAGTGACGAAACCTCTGCAACAAGTTGGTTGGCTTCGACAAAGGTCAACTGCTCGTCCGTCATCTCGGCAATGCGGAACAGGGCGTCATTGCTTGCAGAGAAATCGATTTGAACCACTTGATCAACGAAGTAGCCTTCGTCGATCCAGCTTCCGCTTGTACGAGTCAATGTGTCGCCGTCATCGCTGGCGGCGAAGGTAAGCTCGGTATTGTTCGTAATCGCTGGTGCGACGACTTCATCGAACAAGAAGCTGGATTGAAACAGCGTCAGCGTCTCATCGCTGACTTGTCCAATCGTGAATTCTCCGTCGTTGTCACCAGCATTTTCAAAAACAATATTCATGCCGACTTGAAATCCGTCAGCGATCCAGCTGCCAGTCGAACGCGTGATTGTGTCACCTGTTGGCGTGTCACCTCCGCCTGCGATTACGCCACCACTGAACGTCAGCTCGGGGAACGCGATACTCTCGGTTACCCGAGCTCCCAATTCAGCCCCCGAAGTCAGCTTGCCAACTTCCTTCAAAAACAGTCGATCCCCTTGGAACGCTAGGATCGAATACAGGCTGTCGTTGTCTGTCGAGTCCGACACGAATATTGCCTGATCCACGACAAAACCGTCGCTCGTCCAGTTGCCTGTGGAGCGTGTAATCTGGTCCGTATCAGAGACCATAGCGCCGCTTACAGTCTCTGCCGTCAGCTCGCCTCGCGTCGCCAACAATAGCCGCTGATTTGTGACGCCATCAACTTGCAGGAAGCCGTCGTTCGCACCCGCTTCGGAAATTCTTAGCCACTGTCCTTCTGCAAACTGATCGGTGAGCCAGTCACCCACATCCCGCAAGATCGAGTCGGTTTCGGTGATGGCGATTGACGCTTCGACACCTCCAATAAACGTTGTGTCGAGCTCTAGGAACGTTTCACTCACGTCGACCACAACGAATCGCCCGTTGCTGCCTACTGTTCCGCTGATTTCGACTTGCCGTCCAGCCGTGAAACCATCCGCCAACCAGCTTCCGCTTGTCCGTTCAATGATTCCACTACCAGTAACCAAACTGACTTCGCCACCATTGGATAGCTCTGCAGTGCCCGTTTCGAAGGTGAGTGTCGTATTGGCCGCATCTGACAGCTGAACCTGGGACGGAGCAAAGGTGAGTGTTGTAGTGTCGATTTCGGACTGGCGAATGGGCACATCACCGTCGCCGATCCCTGACAGCGACTGGACAATTTCGATACCCATTCGGGTTTCGTCTAAGAAGACTTCTGCCGAAGCGACAAACAACTCGTTCGCCGTCGCCCCCAGTACTCGTGTGAATCCGTCATTGTTCAACGAGCCAATGACGGAGATCAACTGTCCCGAGTCAAATCGATCTGCCCGCCAATCGCCCGTAGAACGCTCGATCCGATCTGTGTCGGTGATCGTAGTTCCGGTCAGCGTAGCGTCACTCAGCACGCCCGCTTCCTTTAGAACCAGCGTTGAGCCGCTTGCAGAGTGAATTTGATAGAAGCCGTTGTTGCCTGGTGCGTCATTAACGGCAATGAACTGGTCGTCTGCGAAACTGTCGTCAGTCCAACTACCCGCGTCGCGAGTAAGTCGATCAGTCTCTGCCACCGTGATTCGTGCTACAAGCTCCTCGACCAATAACGTACCGAATTCGAGCGTCAGCACGTCTTCGCTGACCGCGTCGACCTGGTAAACGCCGTCATTGCGTTCGGTATCTTCGATCCGAATTGTCTGCCCCGCCACGAAACCATCCGCAATCCAGCTGCCTTGATCGCGAGTGATCGTTGCTCCCGTATCGGCGAATGTGAGTCCCGTTGCTGGCTCTTCCGTCTCCGTCAACCGCGCGGTGCCCGGGATAAAGGTAACCGAAGTACTGCCCGCGTCGCTCATCGAAATGGAAGGATCATCAAACGAAAGTTCGGTTGTCAGCGGATCCGACAACCGAGCAAAGTGTTCGTTGATGATCTTTTCACTGGCGTTCGGATCCAGCGTAATATCGGCAAACTTGCTGGTCTCCGTCTCGGTGCGTATATCAATATTGGCAGCACGAATCTCCGCTGAGCCGATATCAATTTCCGCGATCGCTTCCTTGGAAGCAAAGATAGGCGTGGCCGACAAGAAATCGAGGTCGACGGCCGCCGTTGCTGCGATCTCAACATTTCCTCCGCTGAATCCGTTGTTCGCATCCGCCAGAATTTTCGTTTCGTTTCCTAGCTTGATTACCGGGCCATCACCTGCGAGATCATCCGGTGCTAAGAAGCGAATATCGAACGCGTTGCCTTGGGAAACGCCTTCCGCATCAAAGTTACGCGTGGAGATCTCACTACCCGGATATACTTCGATCGACTCGGACAGCAGGGTGACGACGCCTTGGTTCTGCAAGGAACCTTTGAAGCGAATTCCATCGTTGCTAAAAATCCCCAGCGAGCCATCGCCTCCATCGATTGACCAGCGAATGGGCTCATCGTCACTTCCGATGGGGAAGTCCTCGAAGGTTATCTGCTCATTTCCGCCGAGACCGCGCAGGACGATCCGATTCACGCCGGTAAAGTCCCCTGACCCGGCGTCTCCGGATACTTCGACTTCGCCAGCGTCATCAAAATTGAATTCGATCGCATCATCGGCGCTCGTCCCGATGACGGTCAGTTCATCGCCGGTCTGGTTCACCGAGAGCATTCGGCGATCTTCAAGCGTTTCTAAGCTAGGAAGGAAACTGCGGCGAGAGTTGGTAGCGAATGGGTTTTGTGATCGTAGAAGTTGAACGAATCTGTTGCGGCGGGAAACTCGGGAGGAGAAAATAGGCATTTTTTTAATACTTGAATTCTGATGGGTATCCAGATGAGACTCATTGAGACAACTGATTGAGAGCTTGCCGTCCCCACACTAAATCTTTAGAGAAAATGAAGATTTCGTGATTTCTATGCTTTGCACGACTTTTTTCGCTCAAACGCTGGGCACCGGGATGTCCGATTTGAGCCTGGGGGGGGAGCTGCCTGATCGGCTAGTTATTCGTCAGGTTAAATTCGGTCGTGTCGTCAATTCGGAACTGAAATCCATGCCCAAATTTGCCTTTACCGGTGTGCCAATTTGCAGGCGCAGGCCAACCATTGGGGCTGGCCAGAGATTTCGCTGATGTTGGGGCCCCTGCAATCGAATGAGTTCGCTGGGCTACGATGTATCCAAGCAACAACAAAGACCGATCAACCATCGCTTGAAGCGAATTCGCCAAGTCGGTAGCTTCGAAGTAGGCTTGAGCCGCGGCAGAATCCCGTAGATAACGCGTTCGGCGGATGCTAATCAATTGAGCTATTGTGCTTTGATGGGATTGGGCCCCTGCTGAAGACGATTGTCTATAGCGAATGCGGTACGATGGCAGCGTCTCTTCTCCGGAAGATGCCATAATTTGCTTGCTGAAAAATCAATATTCTGGATCTATTGGATGGTTGAGACGATGATTGCTCTGTTGTAGCTGAGCGGGGGGATCATCGCGGAGGAAGTTGAGAGACTCATGAATGAGGCCGAGATTAGCCCTGACCGGCTCACTGAACTGATCGCTCGCATTAAGCAAGGAGACAACGACGCGGCAGCTTCTGTTTTCATTCATTTTCGACCAAGGCTCAAGAAAATGATTGCGCTGCGAATGGACGCCCGTTTGAATGGGCGCGTCGATCCGTCCGATGTTTTACAGGAAACTTTCTTCGACTATGTGAACAGGGCCAAGGATTATTCCGCAAACGAAGACATGCCTTTTTTCCTCTGGGTCAGAATGATCACAGGGCAAAAATTGCTTGAAATCCATCGTCGCCACCTCAAAGTGCAGGCACGTGATGTCTCGCGCGAAATATCCTACCATGGCGGCGTAATCGCCGATGCAAGCGCCAGTCATATTGCGGAGCAACTGGTGGGGCAGCTATCATCTCCCAGCTCGGCCATGCGACGTCTAGAGCGACAGATGCAGCTCCAGAAAGTCCTAATGAACCTGAGCAATACAGACCGAGAGATTCTCGGACTTCGGCACTTTGAAGAATTAAGCAACCGTGATACAGCCCTGCTGCTGGGGGTAAATGAAAACGCTGCCAGCAATCGCTATGTACGTGCCCTTGAACGGCTAAAGGCCGAGCTGTCCAAAGTTTCCGGTTTCTTTGACTAGTTGCTAAACGATACTCAAGCCAAGTCACGGCTCTTCAACTAAAACGTCATGGAGCCTGAAAAGCAAAGAACGTCGTCTTCGTCCGGACAAAAGGACGCCGTCTGCGATCGCAGAAGTTGCCATCAACTGCTCTCCAAGGTCGTTTCGTGCCAACACCTGCAGCTCATTCTCGGTCGAGATCCCTGCCACGACGCCATCTGACGACGCAATGTACACTTTTCCATCTCCGGTAATTGGTGACGAATAATAGTGGCTGCCGCGACCGATACGCGATCGAGAGAGCAGGTCACCCGTGCTCGCGTCACGTAAGAACCCAAGGCTGCTGTTCTTGAAGGTATAGAGTTTTCGGTCGACGTACAAAGGTGAGGGCACACCTGGTGTCCCCAGTGTCTCTCGCCAAACGATGTGCGTATCGTTAACGCGTCCCAATCCGCCGCGCCATTCTTGTCGTGTATTGCAAGGTTTCGCCAGCCAAACTGCGGTCTAATGCGTGCCAAAGACCGCCGACTCAGCCCTGTCGCGTAAGTTGACGAATACCGCACCGCTTGCATTGGCTCGATCGCTTACTGCCGAAATTGATGTCGAGACTCTCAAGGTATGGGGCTCCATCTTGCTTTCGCTCGTCGCCGCGGTACGCTGCTTTTTGGCGGCACGACATCACGCCTCGATCCTTTGATCGGCTTGAGAGACGCATCGAACGCCTTGTCCGCCAGTTAGGTCGA
>JBGCGI010000323.1:0-3956 GCA_045110715.1 Rubripirellula sp. | reverse complement strand
GAAGCACAATCGCGGCGTTTTCGATGCTGATTTGCAGGGCAGTAGCGTACTGACGAAGCTGCTCGTGAACTCTGAGGACTGACTCAATCTTGGCGATTGTCAGCATTTCACGTGAGGTGGATTCTTTCGTCGTCATCGTTCGTCTCCGAACTCTCTTAGATTGTTGGGCCAATCAAATGATCGGCGTCTACAAACAAATGCGTCAAACATTCGCGTTCGACTCATACAAAACCACAGAATTCCATGTGAAAATTTTCACACAAGGGAAAACCGCAATCCACTACTGTTGATTTACACGGTAGATCGAGCCCCACAAGTTAAAAGCTGCTCCTGGCAAAATATTCAAAAAAATCACTGGCTCTCGACAACATTTGAATCGATTGTCAGACGTGTTCTTGCGATGCCGGGGGTAATAGCAGGCCAGCGAGAGCCTGGGAACACCAATCTTCCCCAAGCGAATTCCACTCGCAGCCGCCCGACTGTCAACGAATTGACGTCGTAAACGAAGATGGACGGGCCGTCATCTTGAGCAAAGCGACAATGCCACGCGCGCCGCGTTTCACGCCCGTTCAGGCCTCAAAGAACGTTGCGGCGATCCCCCACGTCCGTTCAACGGCTTCGGTACAATCCTCATTCGTTCCCATTCAACCATCGCAGCCCAAGCTGGCATGACTGACTTTCAACCGCTTGACCCCAACCATCGCAAACTACAACGTCTGATCGGCGGATGTCTTTCGATCCTAGTAATTTTGGTTGCGACGGCAATCTTGACGGCAATCGCGGTAGCGACAGATTCGTTGACGGGACCATTTGCGATCGTCGCGGCCATCGCCTTGCCGATCGTCCTGCTTTCGATCTGGGCGGGCTGGATTTACCCGGGCAAAGCGTATCGGCGTGCCAGTTGGCGACTTGCCGATGACAGCCTGGAAATCCGACAGGGGGTCTGGTGGCGGCACCAGATCATCGTGCCGCGATCTCGTGTGCAACACAGTGATATCGAGCAGGGACCACTCCAGCGCGGAATGGGAATCTCAACGCTGATCGTTCACACCGCCGGTACAAAGAATGCCTCGGTCAAACTAGAAGGCCTCAAGCACGAGGTCTCACAGAAACTCCGGGACACGCTGATCGCCTCGGTTTCCCACTCCGCTTTGGCTCCAGCCGAACCGCAACCCATCGCTGCAGTCCCTGCTCGGCCCGCCTCAACCACCCATGAGGAAGTCATGGAAGCCAAACTCGTCGACACTTGCGAAGAGTCGTTGGATCAATTGGATACGGTTGAGAATATCGAGACGATCATTGACGAGCCGCCTGAGGCAGACGATGCCCATTCTTGAGTCGAATCCGCTGCCGACCGACCAACCACGACGGCTGCATCCCGCGTCACTCGTCTTTCAAGTCCTGGCTGTTGGCCGTCAATCGCTGTTTCCAACCCTTGTGTTTGGCTGGAGTGCGGTGAAAGGAAGCTGGATCGCGTTGGTCGTCGGACTTGGCATCGTCGGGCTGGTCATTCTCTACTCCGTGCTTCGCTACCTGACCTTTCGCTATCGGATTGCGGACGGCGAATTGGTGGTTACAGAGGGATTGATTTTCCGAAAGATCCGCAACGTTCCGGTGGATCGCATTCAAAACGTTGACCTCGTTCAAAACCTATTTCATCGACTGCTAGAAGTCGCAGAAGTCAAAGTTGAAACCGCCAGTGGGACCGAACCCGAAGCCACGCTGCGCGTGTTATCGATGGCGGACGTCGAGAAACTGCGCCGTCAAATCCTTGTTCGCCCCTCACCTGCCCTCGCCGGCTCAGAAGCCAGCCAGCAGGCGACGGCAGTCGGCCAGCTCAGCCGAGAGACGCTGCTTGAGATCCCCAACCAATGGTTGGTCAAAGCCGGCCTGGCCAGCAATCGTGGAATGATCTTAGTCGGTGTTGTGTTGGGTTTCATTTTCCAGCAAGACGACGCCGACCAGTACTTCGAATGGACTGCTGACACCTTGCCGTCGAGCACGTGGATGCCTGGCTGGGTAACGATCGTCGCTGGCACAGTGATTATGTTGACCATCGTTCGACTACTGGGAATCGCGTGGTACTTGCTGCGGTTTCATGGCTACAAGCTCGAACGGGTGGGAGAGGACTTTCACATCACGTGCGGCATGATCACGAAAGTCTCGGCAACTGTCCCACGGCGACGCATTCAATTCATCAGCGTTCATCGCACACCCTTGCTGCGCTGGATGAAGCTCGTTTCGATTCGAATCGAAACTGCAGGTGGCGCCGGGAGCGAAAACGAGGACGCCGCCTCCACGGTCACTCGACGCTGGTTCGTTCCCATTCTTCCTCAAGAGCAAGTTCGTTCGTTGCTCGGACATCTCCGACCTGAACTAGACTTCGATGAGACCTCTCAATCCTGGGCACCACTCTCGCCGAGGGCTGGCAAGCGTTTGACGCGACTGTCCATCATCTTGTCGGCCTTGGTCTCGGGAATTGGCTTTCTGACGTATCAACCCTGGGGCGCGTTGGCTGGTGTGGTCTGTTTGCCGATCTTCCTGTTCTGGACGCGCAAGCACCTCCGATACCTTGGGTATGCAAGACTGGCAAACGGCGTCCTGCTTCGCAGCGGCGTCTGGACAAGAAAGACCAGCATGACCTTCTTCGATCGCATCCAGGCCGTGAACCTCAGCGAGTCGCCTTTTGATCGGCGATGGAAAATGGCCTCGCTCTCGATCGACACCGCTGCGTCGGGCCCCGCAAGTCATGACATCGACATTGGGCTACTCGAAGCAGACTTTGCGAAGTCCGAGTTCGACGAGCTTTCGCAGCAGAGCGCCGACGCTGGCATGCGTTGGAACTGAAGTCACTCGGTCAGCTTCGCGATCAAGAATTCTCTTTCGCTGGCATACTGCTCTGGCTGAGAAGTGCCGGGAATCAGCAAATGACATTCTTGGCCCACGCTGTCGGCCTTTTCTTTCATCTTCACGCCATAGACTGGATGATGAATGCCATGCCCCGCATCCTTTGACGGCAGCGTCATGTCGCCGTTGTATCTCATGAACAAGGGTGGGTCGCCTTTGCTTACATGGTTGTACGCAGAAAACTCTCGGTACAGATCACGGTGCTGCTCGTAATTCTTGAGGGCTCCCTCGATGGTCTTTTCGCCCACAGCCATGTTGATCATTTTGTGCTGCAACACGTTTGGCCCCAGCCAAGGCTCAATCACTTCCGGGTCGATCGAAGTCTGACCACCTGAAACAGCAGCCGCGGTGACCCGAGTCGACTCGCGGGCAACAGGATCCTTCGCATCGGGGTTCGCCAAATCATCGTGGCACAGCAACCACATCGAAGTGCAGGCGCCAGCGCTGCCACCGGTCAGCGCGATTCGATCCTTACGAATATTCCACTGCTCAGCCTTGCTGCGAATGAATTGAATCGCATACGCCGCGTCGTGAACCGGCGCAGGCAAAGACGCCTCGCCTGTCAAGCGATAGTTGATCGCGGCGTAGGAAATCCCTTTGTCGAGATACGGCTTCACATCCGCGCCGCGTCGTTTCTTGTCACCACCGATCCAGCCGCCGCCGTGAATGTAGACCAGCAGCGGTCGCGGCCCCTCGCCTTCCGCCTGCCAAAAATCAATCGCTTTCATTTTGTGATCACCATAAGCCACGTTCGCATGAGTTGGCTTGATCTCTTGTGGCGCCGGTTTCTTTTTCTCCTGCGCTTCCGCAGGAACCGCAACAACCAACGTTGCGATCAAGAGACTGGATGACTGTACAAAACGTCGAATTTTGGCGGGCATGGGGCTTCACTTGATTGAAGGGAGAGTTCGTGTCGAACAAAGAATTCTAACAGACTGCAATCGCTGCGTTTCCATTCGCCACTGTTGAATTGATTCATGCTAAAACCTGACTCCTACAAAGACTAGAAAAATCCGCGAATTGCACGACGCTAAATTTTGAACGCCGCA
>JBGCGI010000322.1:0-19780 GCA_045110715.1 Rubripirellula sp. | reverse complement strand
ATCTCAGTGACTGAAAATTGGACGCGACAGGCCAGCATCGGACCGAAGAAGGGAGGCAGCCGCGTGCGGAGGGCATGGAGGCTTTGACTACGGTATGCTGTTGTTGTTCGGCAGCGTCATACTTGCTAGGAATTGATTGTGTTAACCCTCAAACGGACATCGGCTACGTTCGCCGTCTTGGTGGTGCTTTCTGCCATCTGCCTATCGCAGTGGGAGCGATCGCGCGGCGGAGGTCGTAGCAAACCTGACCGCAGCGAGTATCCGACGTGGGAGAACGATCCGCAATTCCCCGATGACGTATTTACGTTTGTGCGAATTCAATATGACTCGCGGGGTGGTTATGTCCGCGGTCGAGGCGGTAGTCGCTGGGAAAACGACTACCCTCACAGCGATTGGAATTTCTCTTTTCGACTGCAGCAGCTGACTGCGTTGAAGGTTGATCCCAACGGGAAAGTGATGCGGCTGACCGACGCGGCGTTATGCGACTACCCATTCTTGTACATGAACGGCGTTGGAGGTTTGTATTTCAGCGAAGAAGAGGTGACAGCGCTAAGTCACTATTTGTCCAACGGCGGATTCCTAATGCTGGACGATTTCTGGGGCGATCGGGAATGGCAGGTTGTGACGGAACAGTTGTCGCGAGTCGTTCCGCAGTGGCAACCGCGCGAGTTGCCAATCAGCCACGATATTTTTCACTGCGTCTACGATCTGAAAAAGCGTCCGCAGGTTCCCAGCATTCGGCATTGGAGACTGGGCCGCACGTACGAAGACCATGGCCCCGGAAGCGATCGCGGCCCCAACTACCAGGGCGTGTTCGATGAAAACGGACGACTCGCCATTCTACTTTGCCACAACAACGATCTTGGCGACGGCTGGGAACGCGAAGGCGAAGACCGGGAGTACTTCCGTGAATATGCCGTTAAGTGGTCGTACCCCATGGGCATCAATATCATTTTCTATGCAATGACACACTAACTCGCCGCGAGGGTATTGGCTCAGTGCGGCTTCCTTCCCCGGAAGTGAAGGATCGGCAAAGACTGGAAATAGCCGTCACAAGAAGGAAAGGAAGTTTCAAATCAGTCTCTAGGTTGTAAGTGGGATAGGCTTCCGACCTGTCATGCAGGAAACACACACGACACAAAAAGGAGATGTCCTCCACCACCGAGATGTAAACCGAGCACGGTGCTTGGGGCGTCCTACGAAAGCAGTTCCGGGAAATCTCCCGTCGCTCCGGCGAAGCCATCGGTTTGCATGCCGAGTTGTTGCAACATCGTGACGAAAACGCGTGTGAGTGGTTGATCTTCTTGCTTGATCTCTTTCGTGTAGGGCTCGGGGCCGCCTGTCCAGGCTCCGCCGATTGGGTTGGCTCCGGCGTAGTTCAAATACCTGCCGTGCCTGAAACCCATGTTGCGACCACCTGCCAGCACAAGCGGATAGTTTCGCGAAAGATGAAACGCGCTCGAGGCGGAACCGAATAGGAGCAACGAATTGTCGAGCATCGAACCCGTGCCTGCTGGTTCAGAAGTTTCTTTAAGTCTCGTTGCAAAGCGAACAAATTCTTCGTTGAGAAAGCGGCAGTATTTTCCGAGGCGTTCCCAGCCTCCAGGGTTCTTTGTGTCGTGCGTTAGCTGGTGAGCAAGGTTGAATCCAACCGCTCGTGCCAGTCGATCGCTGACGCCCGCGCCGTTTTCGCGGCCGATCTGATAGGTCGCCACGCGAGTTGAATCGGTTTTGAACGCAAGATAGATCATGTCCAACATGGCCTGGACATACAGTCGGGGCTTCTCTGGCAAGACGTCCTGTTCGAGCTCGAAGTCGTCCGCAGTCGGCAATGGCATGTTGACCCATTCTTGTGCCTTGTGAAGCGAGGCGGGAGCATTGTTGCGTTGGCAGGAGGGACAAAGGCGACCCGGGAGCATCGTAAGTATACCCTGCGTACTCGCTAGTTACAGCCAAACCATGCTCCTTCGCCAAGTAACTCTCTCGCTCTGTCGGGCAAGCGTGCGATAGGCTTCCAACGCTGGAAGCCCATCCGACGGATCACTTGTGTGTTGGGCAAGACGGAAGGGCACGCTTTGCGAATGAAAACTATTTCGCAATACGGGCGATCCATTTACTGATCACAGCCAAGGTCTTGGGCGAGAAAGTTTGTTCGATTTTCGCGTAGTCTCCCGCAGTTCCAAGGCCGCCTGTCTCCTGGAACAAATGGTTCTGGTCGGGCAGCCTCACGATTTTGAAGTCTTCGTTTCCCCCCGCCTTCAATGCCTGTTCAATTGCATTGAGATTGAGGTCCGCCAGCACTTGCAAGTCCTTCATGCCGTTGATGGCAAGAACCGGGCATTTGACACGTTGTAAGTCAGTGGACGGATCGTGCCGGATGAAGAACTGCATCCATGGTGTGCTGAACATCGGGCCGAGCGGTACGTCCAGCTGTTTCCTCAGTTTTTCGTCTTTGATGTTTTCCACCACCGCCTTGCAGGCAGCATTGATTGCGATCGCGGTGACGTCTTCCTCGGCCTTAAACAAATCGAGAACGGCGGCCATGATCTGCTGATTCGCGGCCACCACAGCAGGCGCCGCGCCGGAGGCTTTCACCATCGCGGCCTGTTGAGACTCAATGATTTTGGCACCGACGACTCCTGGTCCTGCCATCAGCACGATGAACGCCACGTCACTTCGCTGGGCCGCAACCATCGGCGCAATCAAGCCTCCCTCACTGTGACCGATGAGACCAATCTTGGCAGAATCGATTTTTGGGTGACGCTTCAGGTACTCAATGCCTGCCCGAACGTCTTCGGCGAAATCCTCTGAAGTCGCTGACGAGAAATCGCCGTTGGAGCCTCCCACTCCGCGGTCATCGAATCTCAACACGGCGATTCCCTGACGCGTCAAATGGTCGGCAATGACCAGGAATGGCCGGTGACCCAGCAACGCTTCATCGCGGTTCTGAGGCCCTGACCCGGTGATCAAAAGGGCGGCAGGAAAAGGACCGTCGCCATTTGGAGTCGTTAAGGTACCAGCTAAAGTAAGAGCGTCCCTTTTGTTTTCGAATGTGATTTCGCTTGAGTCGTACGGATATGGTTTGGTAGGCATTTGCGGACGGTTTAGCTTCGGCTTGTAGTTCAGATTGGCCTTTTCAAACTCCAAGTCAGCCTGCAATGCACCTTGCTTGAATACGCCGTTCAACCTGGACTTATCAGCATTGAGCTTTCCTTCGTACTCTAGACCCAATGCCTTGCTGGATAGCTTGTATTTGTCGCCATCACGCTTGAACTCGACCGGAATGCCAAGAGCCTGCTGCGTGTAGACGTCCAGTTTTGCGGACAGTGCTCCGTCGTTCTCACGATAGACCTTCAAGCCCAGCTTCAGTTTGGCCCCCAGGTCCAATGTGCCCTTCCATGTCTCGATGTGCTTTGCAACAGCCGCAGGTTTCTCTTTTTGAGCCAAGGCAAACGGTGTTACCAAGGTCGTCGTCATGAGGACGGCCGTCAGGTAAATCGTGCATCGCGCCATTCGCTTGAAATCCATGTTCGACTCCTGTTGAGTTGTGTAGTGGGTAGATTCATACGGTGATCTGAAACGAGAGCAGTCGTTAGGTGTGTCGATGAGATGCAAGTGCCAACGGGCTGAGCAGGATCGACGCGAGCGGAACTAGTAAGCATGCCGCACCAAAGACAGTTGCGGCGAGCGGGATCGGGGTGGGTGGTGTCAAGCTCGCCAGCACTGAGACAACCGAAACGACGTAGACCACCCACAAGCAAACCGAGATCGTCGATAGCCACCGCCCCACCGCCTTTGACCTAAAACAACGCCAGAGGATGAAGGCACTGACACTGGCAATGATCATGGCGCCGACATAACCATACGCATTCCACAGGGGCTGAAGATTCCAATGGTTTCTCGCAGCCACGATCACCAGGATGATGTGCGAGACTGCCACTGCAGTTCCACCTCCAAAACACTTCGGGTATCGACTGGCAAGCAACATCCAGGAAAAGAGCATCGACGCGCTACTGGCGTAAAGCAAAAGCAGACTGAGTCCGCACGCGAGCCACCAATGAAGCGGCGTTGCACCGGCAAACTTCGCAAGCAGCTCAGTAATGAGTGTCCATGTGTTCGTTTGCCCCGTCAGAGAGTGCAAGCCGACTGCGATGGCCATGAGAATCCAACCCGCCAACGAATTGACGAAGACCGCTAGAATCTTCATCGCCATGATTTGGTCGCAACGCAGAGCACGCGTTTGATCAAACTGGCTCAGTTGATCATCAGGTCCAAACCCAAGCGCCGCTTGCGTTGCCAGGAACTGGTACGCAAGCGGACAGACGAGCAGAGCTCCCAGCCAGATGATTTCGCCGCCATGCCAGTTCTCTCCGATTAGGGGCCAGCGGTTTGGAGCAAAAACAGAAGCACCGGTGCGATCAACGATGCCGGCAGCATGATCGCGCTGCAACGCTTCCACTCGAACCAAAACTGCGCCTTCACGGCTTGATGTTTTGACCGTGTCCAAGCAGGTAGCAAGTTGGACTTGAAAGGTTGGCGAGACGCCGCGGCGGTCTGACGACGGAGCATCCATTGATCGCCGTGTCTTTGTCGTTCAACTCCGATGACTGTCGCGGTTACGGCCGCCCCCGCCAATGCCATGCCCGCCGCAACTTCAGGCCAGCTCAGCGAGAAGTACTCTGCTTGCCCAATCGCCATCAGTAGCGTGGTCCCATCGTTTCGCTGTGCATGAAACCAATAGGCGGTCGCGGCCATCACGACAATCAATGTTCCTATCGCCAAAGCCTGTTTGCCGCGAGTGGTCGGCACCCAAAGCGCGGCCAGCAACCACGTGACTCCACCGGCAATCAGTACCGACGGGACAAGAATCGGTAACCAATCACCGGTCAATACGCGGCACAGTCCTGCTTGCAACCAGTAGGCCACCACGGCCGCTGCCACAGCGAATGCGATGGGAATCATGGCCAGCCATGGCGTCGACACAGGCCGGATGAAACCGGAACGAAATCGAAAGCCAATCCTTGGGTTGCTGAAATCCAAAGGCCAACGTGGCGAGAAAATCATGGCTGGGATTAGGATGATGAGCATCAAACCGCGCAGCATCTGCCGCACCGGTTCACTGTCTTCACGCAGTAGAATCATTGACAGCGCCATCATGTACATAGCCACCAGCAGCGTATGACCCAATAAGATGAACCGACTGGTGCGCCAGAGTTCCCACAAGTAGACCCGCGTCGGCGATCGTCTGTTGGCTGGCATCACTGGGCCTCCGTCGTTTGCAAGCGATCACGTCCTACACGTGCGACGAAGATTTCGTTCAGCGCTGCGTTCCGCGATTTTGTGACTTCGCCGCCAACGGCCTGTAGTGATTGATGCACTTGATCGGCGGCCCCGTTACACACCAAGTGCCACGTGTTCCCGTGCTGCTGGGCAGATAACAGTCCGCTGATTGTCGGTGGCTCACTCCGGTCCGCAGCAAACTGAACAGTCAGCAACTGATGCTCGGCCTTGATGTCGTCTAGCTCGCCTTCAAGGACCAGCTTGCCCTTGTCGATCATGAACACATAGTCCGACATCAGCTCGACTTCATCTAGCAGATGTGAGGAGAAAATCGCGGTACGTCCTTCATCGGCAACGGTTCGGATCAGTTCGTTCAGGATGTCGCGTCGCACAACGGCATCCAGTCCTGTGGAGGGCTCGTCAAGCAACAACAGGTCAGGGCGGTGCGCGACAGCGGCAATCAAACCCACTTGAGCCCGCATGCCTTTGGAAAGATCCTTCACTTTCTTCGACACATCGATCTCGAACCTCTTCACCAGTTCTGACGCGTACGCTTGTTCCCATTGCGGATGAAAGGCCGACGTGTAGCGCAGTAGCTCGTCGACCTGCATCCAATCAGCTAGGTCACGGTTCTCAGAGAGATAGCCAATCCGTTGCAGCACTTCCACTGGATTCTGCGCCGGATCCAAACCGAACACCTTGACCGTGCCTTGCTGGGCACGCAGCAGTCCCAGCAAGTGCTTGATCAGAGTCGTTTTGCCAGCGCCGTTAGCACCGACCAGTCCGTACACATATCCCGGACGAACGCTTAAGCTGACGTCGTCGATTGCATTTGTGTTGCCAAACCGCCGTGACAATTGTTCAATGTGAACGACAGGTGAATCATTCATTTTGCGACTCTTTGGCAGTAGATTTGAAGTGTGATCCGCTCTGTTTCTTTTCGAGTTCCGCTTGGCGTTTCGTCAGCAACTTGAGGACTTCATCAAACGTGTAGTCCAGTTGCTGCGCCTCGGTGAGAAGCGCGTCAGCACGCTGCGTCAGAATCTTCTTTTGCTCTTTGCGTGCCAAAGGCGACTTCGTATCGGAGACATAGGTGCCCGATCCACGACGTTTGACGATCAATCCGCTGGTTTCCAATTCCCCGTAAGCCTTGACGACCGTGTTGGGAGTCACCGTCAATTGCTCGGCCAGCACACGAATCGCAGGCAATTCGGCGCCAGGCTGCAGTTGCCCCGAAGCAATCAAGTATTTCACTTGATTAGCGATCTGCCGGTAGATCGGAACGCCGTCTTGGAGGGAAAGCTCAATGTGCACAACAAATCCAATCAAAGTACAAGTGTACCCGCATTGTGATACACTTGGAGATGACTGTCAAGGAGATTTGTCGATGGTCTAAAGCAGCGAGTTCGCCTCGAGTCACTCACACATTGACGGAGAAAGTGTTGGCGAATCACCCATCACCACCGATAACTGCAAGCTCCGACTCGGCGAGACGGAAATCGGAAGCTGGGGAACACCCGCCAAATGCAGTCCCCAGGAGATTCGCCATTCAGCGACCAGGTCGACAAACTGACAATCTCTCGCAAGTCGCTGACGGCGAGTGAATTTAGGTCGCTGTATATCGCTGGACTTCGTTGATCGAAGTCTGTTCGCCCCCGGCCAAACTCGTGATACCAACGTGGCTCAGAGCATCGACTAGGAGTGCATGACTTGGCCGCCATCGATGTTTCTGTCATCTACTAGCCCTGTCGCCCTGACCTGCTACCGCGGAAGCAATATAGACATCGAGTCTTGAAACACGAAAGTCGAATGGATAGGCTGATTTGACAGCGACTGTTGGTTCACGAACTGCCCTCGAACCCGATGATCAATAATGATGCGAGCGAATATGATTTGCCGGCTTTTCGGCTTGGTGCTGATTGTCGCGTGGGTGAGCGCATCGAGTGTTGCTGACGATGTGCCTCCAGATGCCCAATCCAGGGAAGACCATTCCAGTGAGGCACTTCGGATCACGACGGACGCGGCAAAGCTCTACGAGTTTGAGCTTGTCAATCAGCCGCCACGTAAACTGGAGTTTCACCCGACTTCGGTTCTTCGTTGGTCGAATCCGGTCGCCGGAGAAATCTACGGGAACGTATTTGTCTGGACGCATGGTGGACGGCCAACCGTCATCGGTTCCATCTATCAGTGGTATTCACCAATGACGCATGGTTCGCACGAGTTTCAGTCTCTTGCAACTGAGCCGCTCGAAGGAAAAAGGGAGGGAGCAAACGTTTGGTCGTCACAACAGTCCGGTATTCAGTGGTCCCCGGTTCCCGCACAACGAGTGGTAGCGGATTCAAAACTGACCCGAACTCGTCAACTGCGTGAAATGGCTCGACGATTTCAAGTCCGAAAAACCGATCGCGAGGATGTCTCACGCGAGTTGCGGTTGCTTGCCCAGCCGCTTTTTCGTTACGGCAGCGACGATTCCAATGTGATCGACGGATCGCTGTATGCATTTGTCCAGGGCACAGATCCAGAAGTGTTCCTGCTGATCGAAGCAAGAAAAGTGTCTGGTGGTGTTGAATGGCAGTACGCGTTGGCCCGGATGAACAGCGTGAAGTTCGTCGCTCGCTATCAGGAGCAAGAGGTTTGGCGCAAGGAACGCAGCATCTGGAAAGACGTGAAAAGCGGTCGTGAACCGTACACAGCGTTCGGCCCCTTCAGAGGTGAGGCGAACCAATGAGGACGGCGTCTTAAATGGACGCCTGGCGCCAATGATGCCCGCCGTCCATTTTGATCCGCGGATTCTATTCAAAAAAAACTGAAAAGGAGCGTGCCGACAGTGGCGAATCCCAGGACGACCACCAGTAGGTTTGGCATGATCTTAAACTTCTTCAACAAGGAGGGGCCAAACTGACCAATCAACAATAGCGAAACAACGATCCCTAGAATCGCCCCTGCGGTCATGCCTCTGGCAATCAGAAACGCTGAGAGTAAAAGCAGCCCGCCAGTGACACTGCCTGCGATCAACGAAGCTTTGCTTGCTGCTTTGACATAGCCCATGACTCCTCCAAAGACGACGAAAGCTCCAAAGATTGATGTCACGATTACCGGAAAGTCCACACAAGTCTCTTTATTGTTAATCGCCAAGTTCTGGCGGAAATGATTCAGCGGGTTCGAACACAGGTTCATCCACGCAAGCTGCTTTTCGCTGAATTGTAGTGAGTCGCCCCCAAGGTGCTAGCCACCAATGGCACCTGCGATTCTTTCATGCGACTCCCGCGCAGGACTCAGGCATCCCAGTAGACGGTCTAAGTCGGATCGATCTGCGCTCTTCAAGAAAACTACGGTTCTTCCTCGACCGACAAGAATTGCCTTGCTTGTTTCGCGGCATCAAGGCTCAGGACGATTCGGAAACCCTCTTCGTTATAGTGAAAACCGGGGAAGTGGTGAAATCGAAAGCTGCTGTAACTTCCAATTCGGCGCTGCCACCAACTCCCTCCGCGCAAGATGCGTTTCTCTCCCGAGATGGGACCCATTGGGTCGATGTGCTGACCTCCGGTGTACGGTCCTGACCAATCTTGGCACCACTCGCGAACATTGCCATGCATATCAAAAAGTCCAAATCCATTGGGCTTGCGAGTTCCAACAGGCGATGGACGACGTTTGCTGTTGATCACATTCCAAGAGTAAGGCCGAGAGTCATCCGCAGCATTTCCATACCACCAGGCAGTGGTTGTCCCAGCGCGGCAGGCATACTCCCACTGGGCTTCGGTTGGCAGATGGTATCCAAACTGCGTCGCGACTCCGAATGAGTCGTCATCCTTCTGGTAGCACGGTGGTAGTCCAGCTTCCTGGTTCATCAGATTGCAAAACGCAGCTGCATCGTTCCATGTTGCATGATCCATGGGGAAGGAACTCGTATCCAACCCTTCCGCCAACTTTTCACCTCTGCCATCTTTGCGAAAGTGTGCGGTGTTTTCACCCGTCACTGACTCGTACTGCGACTGGGTGATCTCACATTTGCTCAAGTAGAACGGTTGTGAGATTCGCACCCACTGTTGGGGCATGGAGTGTTCGACAGTTGCGGTTGAGCGTTTTCGTTTGTCTAGATTCAACACCTCTTGAAGATCGATGGCTCCTGCCCCCATCAGGAAATCGCCGGCGGGAATCAAACGCATGCGAATGCCTGCATGATTCGTGAATTCCAATGGAACATCCAGTTCGCGAGCAAGCGTTTCTTGGATTTCTTTCGCCCGCGCGATCGACTCCGGGCCAAGAACCAGCGACGCCTGCGGTCGCGACCGTGTAAGCGATGCGACCTCCTCATTCGAGAGAGAGCGGTTGTAGAGACATACTTCATCGATCTCGCCAGTGAACTCCGGTGATCCGATTTGAAGCTTTGCCGCTTCGATACGAAATCCATTTGGCAGCTTTAGGCGACTGTTCATTTTGCCGTTTCGGTACAAGATCACTTCTTGCCCGTCGACAGTGACACCGAAGTGCCCCCATCCTCCCGAAACGCGGTCCACCGACAGCAGAATCTGATCCGGGAATTGCTCCTGCCAGATCGAAAAGTACAGTTTTCGCGAGTGTTCGCTCTTCTCGCCCATCACACCGATCGAATATCCGGAGAGATCGTCGCCACCACGGAAGAGTTCCACGCGATCTTCGCCCTCGACTCCCACAGAACGAACAAATGCGGCAAGCGAAAAACCGGAGTTCAGATCGAACGAGGGTAAGGAATCAATTTCAACAGCGCCGTCTTTTCCAAAGCCGTGAAAGCTGTGTCGGCTTGCATTGATAGGAGCGCCTTGTCCTGAGATCGCTCTCATGTCTTCGGATTGGATTTGCCCATGGTTTCCCAACCCTGATCGGTCGTGCACCGTTCGGCTTCCTGGCGTATCGAATGTCCACATCCCGACCAATCCAAGTTCCATCGCGGGCGGGGAGTGGGATGGTTGCTCTAAATGCTTCTGCATGATTTCCTTGTGGATGCGGTTTGAGATCCACATTTTCGGCCGACCTTCGACAGGGGCGGCCCATAACAACATGGTTCGATTATCCGCGGTAACCGAAATTTTGAGCTCTTCAACCTCTGTTTCAATCGGCAACGAAACTTGAGTCGGCTCTTCCCATGTAGACGCTTGGCTGGCGCGTTGCGATTGCCAGATCCTGAAGCCAGTCGATCCTGAGGCCTCTCGATTGGAAACGAATAGCAGAACCAAACCGTCCGACGATAAGACCGGCGAACAATCGGATTCCCTGCCGTTGATTGACAATGGAACCGGAGCCTCCCACGCCCCAGTGATTGGATCCCATTGAGATTCCCAGATGTCTTCTGCCCCCATTCCCCCTGGACGATCGGAAACAAACATCAGTCGTTGATCGTCAGCGTAGAGGACAGCGTCCTGTTCACTTGATGCTGTCGATATTGGAGCTTCAATTTTCGTCAGGCAACTCCAGCTATCTGATTCGGTGTTTCGATTTGCCTGCCAAATATCAGCTTGGTCGGCCCCTTCATCATGCATCGATACCAGCAGATGAGTTTGATCAAGCGACAGGTGCGGAGATGCCATCGTTCCGCTGAGGACACCCGGCAGTGGAACTCGTGTTGCTGATCCCCAGTCGCGACCTTCGTCAGAGCGGTAGGAAACGAGTAGATCTCGGCGGTACAAAGCCAGGATCTCAAGACCATCCGGGCAAAGGAACGCATCTTGAGGACTCTCGTTCATGGATCTCGGCAACGACTTGGGCTCCGTCCACGCCCAATCGGTTGACGTCAGTATTTCGGTCGGCGAAATGGACGCTGATGCAGGGTCTTGATTCGACTTTGACAACGCAACAGGGCTTTCAACATGCTGGGGTGCAGAACGGTTGAAGGGGGCCCAAATCATGTAGATCAAGACGAGTAACAGCGCGGTCGATACCACGGACAATCCGATGATTCCTTTGTTCGAACTTGACGTCTCTGGTTCGAGTGGGCCTAACAGAGTCGAATCCCAACGATCCTTTGCAGCGGGCTCTTGGCTTTCTAATGGCAGACCATCTAGCAACTTGCGCAGATCGTGGCTCGACGCTGGTCGTCGCAAAGCGATTGCGAGTTCACGCGCTGACGATGGGCGGTCTTCAGGATCCTTCGCCAGTGCTGATTCGATCAAGCGAACAACATCATCAGGTATGTCGGATCGATGACTGGAAACCAGCGGCGCGGTCTCAGACAGAATCGCGTTGAGCTTTCGAGTTGGACCGCCTTTGCCAAACGGAGACTGCCCCGTTAACAACTTGTACAACGTCGCTGCCATGGAATAGACATCGCTACGCTCGTCGACGTGATGGCTGTCTTCACACTGTTCGGGAGACATGTAGTCAATCGTGCCCATGATCTGACCAGTGATGGTCAATTCTTCGCTTTCCAAGCCCGGAAGTTTCGCCAACCCCAGATCAAGAACCTTCACGATTGGCGAACCAGTCTTAGATTTTACGATCATCAAGTTGGACGGTTTGATATCGCGATGAACGATATCGAGCCGAGATGCTTCGTCTAGCCCTACCGCTGCCTGTCGAATGACCTCACACGCGTCCGCGACTTGAAGCGGGCCGTGATGCCTTAGGACGGAGGCTAAATCGGATCCATCGATCAATTCCATGACAAGGAAGTAGGTACCGTCGACGACGCCAGCATCAAGAGCGCTGACAATATTCGGATGCTTCAGACGCCCGATTGCTTGGATCTCACGTTTGAATCGCTCGACAACATCTGGGCGATGGAACGCCAGCGGTGGCAGCAACTTGATCGCGACCATTCGGTCGAGCTGCTCGTGCACCGCCGCGTAAACGGTGCCCATTCCTCCACGACCGATTTGGTGCAGCAACTTGTACGGGCCAAGCTCTTGCCTCGCTGTTGGCTCGGCACCGTCTGATGTCAATAGACTGCTGTCGCCAATCACCAGTTTGGCTACTGCTCGCTGAACCTCGCCAAAAGCTTCTTCGTCTTCGAACGGCAAGCACTGGGTTTGCTCGGCTACTTGTAAGAAGGAGGTGTCAAGTGACTTCGATACAGTTTCGAGTCTGGACAGACAGTGGCTGCATTGCTCCAAATGAGAACTGAAGCGGTGCAGCATCTTGTGATTGATCGCGCCAATCGCAAACGCGTTGACTTGGTCTTCAGACAAGCAGTCTTTTGACATCAGATTCGAGAACCTTGCGTTAGAGCCCGGAATCGATTGGCAAATTGCTCGCGATTTGCTCGGCGACACGTTCCAATTCGATCTCCATCGGAAGTGCTCGCACGGCAGGAAGACGGTCTAGCAACGGGTCAGCGGTCTTGGCAAGAGCCTCCAACCTTGCGAGACAGTCATCGCATTGCTGCAGATGCGCGTCGACTTGTGTAAACAGCGTCTTCCCGAAAATCACTCCGCGCGAAAACTCAGACAGGATCTCGTCACCAATACAATCTTCTTTCATGCGTTCCCTCCGTCGCCGAGTGGACGTTCCGTGTATGTCGGGTTGGCTGCATCGGACTATATTCATGACTTCGATGTTGAGCCTACGAAAGTAGTGCGATTTCGTCTTACAGAAATCTTTGCGGCAGAGGCGAACCTACTCCAAGCCTTCCAGTTCAATGCGAAGATGAGCAAGAACGCGACTCTTGGCGGTATAGACGGCAGCGACTGAGATGCCCAAGTCGGAAGCGACATCTGCGGGAGTCTGCTCTTCGACGGTGACACGCCAAAATGCTTGCCAAGTCGACTCCTGGAAGTCTGTTTTAATGAGTTGAAGCGCTCGCTGCGTAAGAGCGTTTGCTTCATCGGGCGGTTGCTGTGGCGCGTCGATGGGGATTTCCGACAGCATTCCATGGATGCCTGACCCGCCAACCGCCTGCGGCTGCAACTTCTTCGACCGAAAATGATCCATCAAGCGATTGCGCGTGATTCCCCACAGCCAAGCACGAAATTTCGATGGTCTGCCTTCGCGTCCGAAATCATCCATGCTCTTGATGACGCTTTGAAAAACCTCTTGAACTAAGTCCGAAGCATCTTCCTGGTTGAGCTCGCTAGATCTTAACCATCCGTACACCACCGGTGTGTACAGAATCGTGAGACGTTCCCAGGCAATTTGATCACGTGCTCGTACTCGCTTGATGAGGCTGATCGAGGTGGAAGAATCAGTGTCCAATCTCATTGACATACGTTTACGCGTTTCAAGGGATTCACAGTCATAAGGAGATTAGCGACGAGATCAGGTGTACGGACAGTAACTAGTCTAGTCTTCACCAGCGAGACTTACCAAATCGAACTGTCGGTCTTTTGAGTTATCAGCGGAAAAGCAAATTTTTCTGTCAGGTGTTTCCGCAGTACCAGATGCGGCCGCAATTATTGCGAGCTTCCGCAATTTTGACGATCCACCACAACCTGAAGCGTGCTGGGGCCAAAGCACGCGGTTGCATCATCCTAGAAGAGACGACATTCATGGCCAAGAAACGCCTCAAATCCTTTCAATCGAAGTCGCGTCGCTTGCGGCGAAAACGGCTCAGATTTGAATCACTGGAGCAACGACGCCTGCTGACGCTTTGGACCGTCACGGACCTCAGCGATGTCGTCGCCGTGGATGGCCAGGTGACGCTTCGCGAGGCAATCCAAGCGGCGGCCACCAACGCGCCCGTCAATGAAGCGATCGCCGGGGACTCCATCGGCTTAGACCAAATTCGGTTTGCCGACGAGCTGTTCGAAAATGGGCCTCAGGTTTTCCGGATAGAGGGAGCCATCGGTCCACTCAGAGCGATGGGTGAGTTGGCGATCATTGGACCAGGCGTCGATGAAAACGGAGATTGGCTGCTGGCTTTGGACGCTTTCGTTGGAACACAAGTCATCGTTGCCGAGGGAGACATTAGTGTCTCTGGCGTCCAGCTCCAACGTGCGAATGGTTCGGCGCTGCTTAGTTTGTCGGGAGATGTCATCGTTGAAAACACGCGTTTCTTTAGTAACTTCACTGAGCACAACGGCGGAGCAATTGTTCACAATGGCGACATTCTGACGGTTCGAGACAGTGTGTTTGTATCAAATCGGGCTACGGGAGATGGCGGCGCCATTTGGTCTTCCGGCGAGATCGTGATTCAGAACAGCGAGTTTCGCGACAGCTTTTCCGCCGCAAATGGCGGTGCCATCGCGTCCAGCGATTCTCTGACGGTGTTCGGCAGCACCTTTGTCGGAAACGACGCTAGTGGAGACGGTGGCGCGATTCATGCAACTTTCACGCAGACGCTCGCTTCGGACCAAGCCAGAGTTTTCGCATCGAGCTTTTCTAACAATACAAGCGAAGGCAGCGGAGGGGCGATTTTTAGCCGGTTCAGTTCGAATGCGGAATTTGCTCTCGAAGTCGGCAATAGCGTGTTCGATCGAAATGTTGCCGGTGTCAATGGCGGCGCCATCAGTAACCAGGACGGCACGGCATCGATTCGGGAAACAACGCTATCGAACAACGTGGCAATGCTCGGTGGAGGCATCGACACGATCACCGATTTGCTGATCCAACGAAGCACGCTGAACGGAAACGTAGCGGTCGATGGAGGCGCCGTCGCATCGCACGGAATGTCAAGCACAACCAAGACAAACATCGTCAACACCACGATCTCAGGCAACTACGCGACCAACCTTGGTGGTGGTGTCCATCAGAACGAAGGCGAGCTGCTGGTCACTAACTCGACCATCGTTCTCAATCGCAGCGATGCCGACAATGACGGCACAGGCGATGGTGGTGGATTGGCCATTCGCGAAACCGAAACGATCGCGGACACACGATTGTTTAACACGATCGTGGCGGGCAATCTGCGGGGGCAATCCGGCCCCAGCATCACCCTGGACAATTCCCAAGACGGTGCCATTCGCCGCTGGTCGACCGACGGGCTAGCGACTGGCAAGTACCGGTTATTGGCCCGTTGGGTGAACGACGATTCGCCCGCTCCGTTTGTCATCAGCGACGGGAACCAAGCTATTGCTGCGGTGGAACGCGATTTTTTGCGGCGCCCCGTGCCACACGTTGTAAAAAACGAGCTCGATTTCGAATCGCTCGGTGAGTTTACGGTTACCAGCGGCGAATTGGTTATTCAACACAATGATCGATTGAGTGCCACACTGCTGATCGAACGCGTTGACGATGCCGCCTCGTCGAATGACATCCACATGGTCAATCCGGGGACCACGATCGATGTCGAAAAGAGCTTTCACAATCTGATCGGCAACCCCGCCCCTAGCTCGACCGGCGGATTGGAAGACGACCCCAATGACCTAGGTAACGCCAACTTCGTCGGTAACTTTGGTGATCCGTGGGACATCAACCGGATCATCTTTACTGATTTGGCGGATAACCTCGGCGGAGCGACCGCCGTCCATGCGCTTCAACCGCTTAGTCCCGCCATTGATGAAGGATCACCTTTTTTGCTTTCTGTCGGTGACGGAATTCCCTTTGATGATTCCGACAATCCTCTGGTTGGTACCGACCCATCCACCGGCGCGGTCGCCGTGATTCAGAGCGACGGAAACGGTGGATTCACTCCTCGCACGGACATCATCACCGCGGACCAACGCGGCTACCCATTTCGGAGAGCCGACGATCAAACCGGTATCAATGCAAGAGGCAACGCGGTCGACATTGGTGCTTTTGAAGTCCAACTCAATCCCCTGCTACGCGCCGAAGAAATCGTCGTTTCGACGCTCGACACGTTCAGTGACGGCGACTTCTCACCTGGGAACCTGTCGCTTCCCGAAGCCGTTGCGATCGCCAATCTTCGAACCGATCACAACACGATCCGATTTACCGAATCGTTGATTCGTGGTGACAACCAGATCGCCGCCATGCGATTGACCGAGCCACTTCAAATTGAATTCGACACAACGATTGCGGGACCGGGAGCGAACTTGTTGGCAGTGACCGGCGAACAAAGACTCTTTCGCGTCTCGTCGGTTGCGGATTTTGGACTCTCCGGCCTACTGTTGGGTACTTCCAGCCAAGACGCCCGTGGCGACGCGATTTCCAATAGCGGTACGACGAGGCTGGACGAGGTGGTTATCCGAGATCGCTTCCAGCCGATTATCAACAACCCCTCTGGCAAATTATTTGTCAGCAACAGTCAGATCCACGACAACGCGGGCGGGGCGATTTTCAATCAAGGTGACTTGACCGTTGGTCCGTCCGTCGAAATCTACGAGAACTTTTCGCGAGAAGACGGTGCCGGGATTCGCAGCCAAGGCAGCGGCTCCCTCGTCATTTTTGATTCCATCATTCGCGATAACTATTCCGAGGAACGCGGTGGAGGACTCTATTCGCGTTCCACGACCACGGAGATTCGACGCAGCGATGTCACCGACAATACCAGCGAGAATGGAGGTGGTGGAGTCACGATCGACTTCGGAAGCGCTTTCATCATTGACACGACGATCCAGCGCAACACATCCGCCCGTCCCGACGGAAATGGCTTCCTCGTTCCTGGTAACACGCCAAATGGAGGAGGCGTGCAGGTAAGGCTCCTAAAAAACCAGTCGTTGGAGATTGATCGGTCAACGATTTCCGATAACGAAGTAAACGACCCTTTCGCTACACCAAATGGCGGTGGGGTGTACTTTGAAGCCGAAGACCGCGAATCGAGCGTCACGATCCGCAGTAGTACCATCTCGCGAAATACTGCAAGTGGGCTCGCTCCGAGTGGAGCCGGAGTCTTTGGAAACGGGCAAGGATCTTCCGTCATCGAGAGTTCGACAATCGCTTTCAACGATGCTTTCGATATGCAACTGGGCAGTGGTGCTGGAGCGGGTGCCCGAGTTTTGGCACGAGACTTCACCCTGAACAATTCTTTAGTTGTCGAAAATCATCGAAGACCACGCCTGCCTGATGATGAAGCTGGTAACCCGCGATTTGGGGAACAAGACGAAGATCTTTTCGGGATTCCAGACGAAGCCACGAATAATATCGTAGGCACGGGCGGCGGTGTTTTATTTGAACCCTCCAACGTGTTCGGCAATATCGTCCTTGGTGCAGAACCATCGGGTCTCGTCGAAGAGCTGAACGACAATGGTGGGTTTACGCCGACGCACGAACTCGGACCAATCAGCCCAGCGATCGATTCCGGTGAGCGTGACGGGTTGCTCGATCAACGCGGTTTCCCAATCACGGACAACGACCTCACAAGCACGCGAGTGGACCAACCGACGATCGTCAATGAATTTTCCCTGAGCGATTTCGAAGCTGACGTTGGTGCGTACGAGTCGTCTGAAATCTTCATTCAACCGTTCTCGGCTGAAAACCGAAATCGAAGTCAATTTGACTTAGGTGACTCGGCGGTGATCGGTGTCGGGTACGACGACGGAACCCCCAACAGCGTACTTGCCTCGGAGCCAGGCTTTCTTGGCTTAGAACTCGACCTCGATCCGTTTGTGCTGGGCCCCGGCGTTGGCGAAGGCTTCTTCGGAGACAAATACGGAGGCCAAGCAACCGCCGACGTGGATGCTCGTGTCGGATTCGAGTACGGCTATTACGTGAATACCGGCAGCGTGGACACTTTCTACGATGGCCTGTTCGCGTACCGCGTCGAGGAAGATCCCGATACGGATGGCACCTTCAGCATCAGCACGGGTGCGGCCATCCAAGATGGTGCGCTCTATACGAATTCACCCAATCTTGGCGCCTACGTTGATCTGGTCTTTGAATTCAACGCCGCGATCCGTGGCGAAGCTTGCTTTGTATGGTGCGCCAGCGGAGGATTCAGCATCAACATCGATCAAACGGAACCACTCTTTTCGATCAATCGGCAAAAAGAAGATGACAACGGGAATCTGCTGTTTGAAGATGTGCAGGGCAGAGAAACAACCACTCGAAATCACGGAAACTCGCCTTCATTAGACGGCGAAATCATGTACAGCACGTCCGCACTCTCGGACATTGTCGAGGGAATTCAAGATGATGCGATTCCACCAGAGATTCAAGCCGCGAGGAATGGCGCGGGTGGAGAGGCTAATTACCTGAACGACCTCCGCAAAGAACGTGGTGATGCTGAAATCAACATCGCAGGCTTGGAACGCTTACTTGACTCAATTGACCCAGAATCAATCGACCCAGAGGAAGCGGCCGAGGCTGCGAACGCCGTACTCGAAATCACCAATAACAGAAACAAGATCAAAGACTCCATCTCGAACGAAAAAAAGGTAACTGCGAAACCACGGATTGGTGATCCCGCCGAAGGTTGCTTCGGAGTAGGCATCGTCGCATGCTTTGGGCAAGCCGAAGGTGATCTGCTTGGAGCTCAGGTTGATCTGGCTGTAGGCGCGCAAATTGGAAAGGTGGGGATCGGCAAAAAGCTCGGATCGCTGGCGGTGACGTTGCCGGAGATCAAGCTCAGTGATACCGAAATTGACGAAAACGGACGGCTATCCGCAACGACGGATGACTTTGTGGTGGGGTCTCCTGAGGATGCCAAACGACAGCTTGCGGCACTGAGCGTGGACGTTGCGGCGATCGGACCGCTGGGCACCTACACGGCCGACATCGGTCCAATTGGCATTGAAGCAACCACCGTCTCCTACAACATCACTCCACGATTCGCTGTTAGCCAAGACGTTAGCGTCGAACCCTTCTTTGACGAAAACCATCCCGCGAGTTTTACGTTTAGTTTTGACGGCGGGGGAACCATCGACGTGACCATCGGAAACGGCGGTGTGAGAACAATTTCCTCGGGTCAATCTGTTCAATTTGTACCTGGAGCGAAGCTCAGCGTGAACTCAGGTGGCCGAGAAGTAACGGTCGTCCCGGAACTCACGGTCGGAAATCGCTTCTCAAACAGGCTAGGCTTCGACTTTGATATCCAAGGCTCTCTTGAAGTGCTAGCACTGCAACTCAATGCATTCGGCAGCGAGGTTTTCAAAGTAGGGCCGCTCTACAGAGAGCAACATGAACTGCTAGAGGGTCAAAACCTTTTCGATCTGTTCAATAAGACATTCAATCTGGATCCAACGGTGACCACGTTACCGGAGTTCACGATCGGTGGCGAGAAAGCAAGTGAACCAGGTGATGGCGGCTCGCCCGGCAGCGCGATCACTTTGCAACCGGGAGTTGCAAGCGGGCCAATCGACATTGCCGACCAAACTTCCACGACGTATTTTTCGGTTCCTCAAGCCGGTGCCGACGGATTGCAACGCCCTGACATTCGCATCGAAACCGCAGCCAATGGTATTGAATTGATTCGGCCTCCCTACGCCGGGCTGACACTTGAATTGATTAACAGTTCGACGACCGACGGAGTACGCAATGATACGGCAATCACTCGTTTTGAAATCCCAATCGAAGGCGTCAATCTTGCCACGCTCAGCATCCCTGGTTGGGATGGTGAAGTGCTGTCGATCCGCGGATTTGAATACTTGCTTGGCGGGCAAGCTATTTTCGGTCTTGAGTTTGCATCAAGCAATCCCGAGATCACCGCCGAAGCAGTCGGCGGCGAGGCGTTATCCGAATTTCGCGATTTCGAGAT
>JBGCGI010000321.1:0-4289 GCA_045110715.1 Rubripirellula sp. | reverse complement strand
AATTGGCTAGCCCTGGGGAAGGTTTGCCGATTGGGGAAGGCTGGTCGTTGACCAGACGTGTCAAAACAGTGGGGAGACTAAGGGTTCGTCGCCGTATCCACTCTCTTAGGGAAAAGAAAAATGAACCACACCTACAACTATGGCCCACCACCGCCGATCGAATACTACGGCACGAGTGTCAGCACTCCTGACCCCCTCCATGGGACTCAGCAACAGCAGAGCCACTCGAAAATGGATTTGGTCTTGCCGATTGTTGTCTTCTCGCTTTTCATCGGCATGCTTTTAAGTGCGAAGAAGGAGCCTGCGACGCCAAGCTTTAACGAGCAGCTCGGGGAGCTGGTGGCCAACAATTGGCCGAACCGTGAGTTCTAAAACGGTACGTACCGTTTTGGGGCCGATTAAACTCGGGGTGTTTCGAGAGTCGAAACTGAGATTTGACACCGTAAATAACGATGTCTTATAGTAGTAGCGGCAGAGGGACTCGAACCCCCGACACGCGGATTATGATTCCGCTGCTCTAACCAGCTGAGCTATGCCGCCGTTGGGTGATGGACACTGTTTCTTGTCGGTTGGTGATCCATCAGTGGACGGGAAAATAGCAGATGTTCGCTGGATCAACCAGATATGATCCATTTGCACCGAATTTGCTGAGAAAGCCCGCCCCCTACCATTTCGTTGGCGTGCCGAAAACGGCCCTAAAACGGGAATTTGGCGTCGATCTTGGACTCCGCCAGCTCGACCAGAAATCCTGACATTCGCTCCACCATCACTTGCATCAGCTGCCGCCCTTTCTCCTCGGTCGCCGGATGAGGGTTGCCGCTGCCGGTGTTCGTGGTCAGTAAATCCCATTGCCGGCTGATTCCGACCCAGCCCTGATTGATCGCCTCGAAGCGAGATGGATTCACCTGGCCCTCGTCGGCCACCAGCGAGCCATCGGGATGTCGATTGACCAGTTCGGGAAAGAAGGCCAGGCCCAAGGACGTTTCCATTTCGCCGGCGTGATCGCCCGCTTCCTCAAAGATCTCCGGTTGCACATCGGCGGTCAGGCCGCGAAACCAATCCACCAAGAAAAGCTTGACCGCAGTCTGTCCCATCAGTTCGCGGACCAAAGGTTTGAACTCGTTGCCGCCATGACCATTGAGGATCACCAGCTTGTGTATCCCGTGACCTTCCAATGAGTCGATCAGATCCTTGATGATCAGCCCCAGCGTGCTGGGGTTCACGTTCATCGCCAAGTCACATTTGGCCATGTTGGTTTCGGTCCCGTAAGGAATCGTTGGCAACATGACGACTTTCGCTCCCTGGTTCCAGGCTGCTTCACAGACCTGCTGGGCGATCGCGTCGCACTGAAAAGTATCTGTGCCGTAGGGCAAGTGAAAGTTGTGCGGCTCGGTGGCACCCATCGCTAGGACTGCGACTTCGTAATCGCATTGGGAGACTTGTTGGTAGTTCGTTTCGGCAAGTACCCAAGGACGCATGTGAATGGCTCGGTGGGAGTCGTGAGGTGTGCTGCTGTGGAGGGATCGAACTAGAGGTCTTTCAATCGCTGGACGGACTGACGTGCCCGTTTCAAGAATTCGTTCTTCGGTTCACCGGCTTCCAAGAAGATGGGAGGGCCGATCGTGATGCAACTGAGCAAGGGCACAGGCAGGACTTCGCCGCGCGGCAGGATTCGGTTGACGTTGTCGATGTAGACAGGCACCAATTCCAGGTCGGGACGCTTCTTGCCCATGTAGTACAAGCCGCTCTTGAAGTCACCCATCTCATCATCGCTCGACGACCGTCCGCCTTCGGGGAAGATGATCAACGAGTACACGTCTCCCATTTGCTGCAGCATGATGTCGATCGGACTCTTGCGGACTTTGATTTCCTTACGATCGATCAACAGAGCGTTGAAGCTGCGAGCCATGTGCGGCCGTAGCCAGCCGGTGGACCAATAGTCTTTAGCGGCGACAGGCCGAGTCACGTTGCGTAACTCGCGCGGAAGAGCCGACCATAACACGACGGCGTCGAGGTGGCTGGTATGGTTTGCGAAGTAGATGCGCTGTGAGGTGTCCGGTTGGCAATCGACCCAACGAACGGTGAACCCACTGAACAGCTTCGCCAGCAAGACAATGAAATGACTGGTGATGGTCATACAGCTAGTTTACCCACGCCTCGCCATCTGACGAGGCGACGCTTTTTCGCGGATCAATCGCGATAGTTGGGGTGGTAGCCATCGTAGTAAGGTGCGACTGGATACGGTGTGCCTGGACCGGCAGGATAGGGCTGCAGCGGGTTAGCGCCTCCGGCAGGTGACCCCGGAATCAACGGTCGGCCGATGTAGCCACCACGCGGTAAACCAGGACGATAGCCGCCACCAAATCCGAACCCACCGGCGTTCAAGCCAGCCAGGGGAGCGCCCCAGTTTGGATAGGGGGTGCTGTAGGGGCGATAAGGGAACCGCCATTCGCCATAAGGTCGAATCGGATCACCCCATCGCTCGACGCGGTGATAATTGTCGGCCGAAGCACCGTAGTTCAACGAGCTTCGCGTGTGGGTGTAGCCACTGGTGCGAAAGTTGGAAACGGTGGGTGCCGCTGGGCCGGTAATGGGGGTGTGCTGAGACATTCGGACGCCGCTGGCTGCATCGTGGGTGTACGTGCTGGGCAACGTCAACCAATCGGCAGCAAAGGAGGCGGAGCAGAAGGCCACGGCAAGAAGAGGGAAAGCGTATCGCATGAACGCCAAAATAGTTCGCGATTGGGCTTCGAGCCGGGATTCTGTCGAACTCTGACGTTTTCTTTGAGTCTGCGGCTGCGGCAATCGCTACAGTCGGCGCAAACCGTCTTCGGTCATGGGACACGGGATCTCACAATCGATCTTGTCGATTCGATCCAACGTCTCCTGATCCAGGATCAGGTCCTTGGCAGCCAGCGACTCGTCCAATTGCGCCAGTGAAGTGGCACCGATGATCGTGGACGCGACGAAATCATGTTGCCTGCTCCAGGCCACCGAAAGGGCGGTTGCGGTTACGCCAAGGGAGGCTGCGATCTCGCTGACCCGTTTGGTGGTTTCCAAAGTGCGATCGTTCACAAATCGCTCGGCCATTGCTTTCTGTCGGTCGTTGCCGTCGGTCAGGTAGGCGGTGAACCGGGCACCCGTCGGTGGTCCCTGTTGGTACTTGCCCGTCAGCACGCCACCGCCGAGAGGTGAGTAAGGCAGCAAGCTGACATTTTCTTGGCGGCAGACCTGGGCGAGTTCGCTTTCGCAGCGACGGTTGATCAGGCTGAAGTTGTTTTGCACGGTTTGGAACCGATCGATGTCAAATACATCCGCGGCCCAGAGGCTTTTCATCAGACCCCAACTGGTTTCATTGCTGCATCCGATCACGCGGACTTTGCCTGCGTCGCGCAGTTCGGTCAGCGTGCCCAAGACTTCCTCGTAGGGCATGCCGTGATCTGGCCAGTGGGTTTGGTACAGATCGATGTAGTCGGTGTTCAGGCGTTGTAGAGAATCTTCGCAGGCCTGAATGATCTGGTGCCGGTCGAGGGTCGTTTTTCCGCCGCGAACGGGTGGCGTGAACCAGCCGTGTCCAGGGCCAGTGACTTTGGTTGCCACGACGACTTGCTCACGGGGCTTGGTTTGCAGCCAGTTGCCGAAGATCTCCTCGGTGTCACCAAACCGTTCGGCCGACGGAGGGACCGGATACAATTCTGCAGCGTCAAAGAAGTCGATTCCTGCATCCCAGGCACGATCACAGATCGAATGACTGAGCGGCTCATCGCACTGGCCGCCAAACGTCATCGTTCCCATGCAGATGTCGGAAACCACCAAGCCGCTGCCACCCAATCGCCGTCTGTCCATCAAGTTCTCTTTCGTCGTTCCGCGTAGGAGTCAGCAAATTTCAGTCAATCGCTGGCATCTTACCAAACTGGCCGATCGGTGCATGGATCCCATCGGCCGCGATGGGATCACTCGGGATCGAACTTGGCAGGTATTTGGCTGGAGAAAATGAGGACCTTTCCGTCGGCACTCCAGTCGCGGTCGGTTGGCGTTGCCAACGGGTTGTCCGGGTAGTCTCCTGCGTTCGGAGGGGCGTTGCGATCAATCAACCACAGCTCATCATGCCCTGCAGCGTTTTTGATCGCGAGCATGATTTCCTTGCCTCTCGGATGCCAGGCAAGAGCCGGTGCGGATTGTGTGCTTCGAACCAATACTTCAAAACCATCCTCCGATCCGCGAGTACTGACGACGACGCACTCACGCATGCCGTCAGGGGTGGTGCCGCACAAGCAAATTTCTTTTCC
>JBGCGI010000320.1:0-3869 GCA_045110715.1 Rubripirellula sp. | reverse complement strand
CGTTGAAATTGCGAATTCCATCGTCATTGAAATCCAAGAAGACCGTTGTTCCCGCGATTCCTGCTTCACTGCCTTGTTGAATTCCATCTTCATTGGCGTCGACGAAGATCACCCCAGCGATGGATGATCCGTCAGCCGACTGGCCAACCGTTTCGCTCTCGATGAATCCGAAATCGCGATTTCGAGCAGTTCCGCCCGCAGGCAAGAACAAACCCAGCACGCCGCCGCGAATCACCGACGGCAGTACTTGTTCGAAACCAGGCTTGAACGCGCCGAGGCTGTATTCTTGAAAGGCAGGTACATCCTCAAAGATGTAGTTGCCCAAGGCATCGGTTATCGCCGTTGGCTCACCTTCGTTAAAGCTCCGATCGCCATTGAGGTCCATGTAGACAGTGGCGCCTTCGATTCCCGGCCCGAACGCGTCAGCACCGATTCGACTTTGGTCCTCAAACACTTGCCCCGAGATTTCTCCCGGCCGCGGAAGTGTTCCCAGGTTGAAATCGGTAACAGCTTCGCCGGCAAAGATGTTGAAGGTCGTGAAAGTGGATTGAGACGAGCCCGCCGTGGATCGAACGTAAATGTCTCTTTTGCCATTGAAGTCGTTGCCAGCCAGATTGCTAGAGAACGTCTCGCTGGCAACGAAAGCCCCGTTGGAACTGATTGCGGTTTTGACCGGAGCGACTCGAGTCGAGTTGCCTAGCTCGTTGACCCGATTCTGGCTCGCCAATTCGATCGAAGAAAAAGCTCGCGGCGAATCGGCTTGGTCCGTCGTGTCCGCGAACTCAGCCACATAAGTTGCAGTCACGCCAGCTGCTGGAACAACACCCGGAACGATCTCAGCTAGAGACTCGAACGCAATGAAACGCCCGTCAGCGCTGATGGACGGTGATATGGACGAATCCGTTGCTGGCAGACCAGCAATATCGCGGCTGACAAGATCAGTCGACGCGTTGACGCGATCGAATACGAAAATGTCGTCGATACCTGCGGTATCAGCAAGCGTCAGGTGCGTTGCAGAACTTTGATAGACGACGAACCGGCCGTTGTCGCTGATCTCAGGAGCCATGACGGTGCTGGAGGTCGCGTCGAATCCGGTGGTGACAAGCTGAAGTGCCGAAGTCATCGTGTCGACCACGAAGACATCGTCGTTCCCATTGGAGTCACCTGCTACCAAATTCGTGGCCGCCGAGGTGAAGGCGACAAACCTGCCATCACCACTGATGGTTGGACGATGACTCACGCCGTTGCCTTCCCCGCCTGCAGCAGGCACGCTGACACGAGTGGTGGTCTGGTTGATTACGTCATACACAAACACATCAGCAACCCCATTGCCATCGCCGGCAACCAAGTTGGAGGCGTCGGACGTGAATGTGATGAACTTGCCATCGGCGCTGATTTGCGGATCGCGACTATCGCCATTGGCGTTCGATGACACTTTGACCGCGTCTACTTCGGCGCGGCGATTGTAGACGAAGACATTTTGGAAGCCGGTCGCTTGCTTGGCCACAAAGGCAATCAGGTTGCCGTTGTCACTGATGCTAGAGACGAGAACGCCCTCGGCTGCTGCTGCGGTAGCGACTTCTCCAGTGGGCAGTGGGACCTCGAACACCTCACCACTTTGGCGATCGTGAACCAGGTATTTCGCGACCGTCTCGGCTGCGTCGGTAAACTGTGTGTACGCGGTGAACTGCCCGTCTGCGCTCAGGGAGGGCTCAAAGCTCGATTCGATCGATTCCGTCGAATCTGCAGCCAAACTAACACGGATGACGTCACCGAAGCCGTTCTCTGTTCTGATAAACTCGCGTTCTAGAACCTGGCTAACTGCCACGACTCCGGGCACAACCGAGTTCAATGTGTAGCGTCCCGTTTCAACGATCTGAACGGTCGTCGGGTCATCCGCGATTGTCTCGGTGAACGGCTCGCCTCGATCCAACACGCCGTTTTGATTGTTGTCAATGAAGACCGTGCGTCCAGCCAGTCCTGGCTCGTCGGCATCACGAGTGCGATCGCCATCGCGATCAAAATACACCCCTCCCTCGACGACTCCGTCGGAACTCTCGAACGCCCCGATGTCGGATGCAGCGCGGCCGTCACCGGATCCGTCACGTGGCGAAACCAAGCCGCGTTGGTCCGCACCAAAGCCGAAGATGTTCTGGTGTGATTCGGCGACCACGTGAAGCGTATAGGTATCGCCAAGCTGCGGCGGATTGCCAACGATTTCAAGCGGGCTCCCGCCAGTGGTGGATCCGAACCGGCCCACGCCAATCACGTAATTTCCAGCGGCAAGCGTTGCCGTGAGGAATGAGTCCAATGTGGATGTGCTGCCGGGATCCAGCACAGCCGCGTCATCATTCGATGCGACCAACGCTCCTGTGTCTGCGTTGAACAGAAACAATTCGCTGTCCATGCCGCCACTGACGGAACGGTCGATGTCGATATCAAAGATGAACTCGTTGCCGCCAAAGATATCTTCAACGTTGAACGAGAAGTAGTCAAAGGTGCCATCTCCCGTTCCTTGGATCGTCACGTGTGGTCGCTGAAGACTAAAAGGGATCGTCGGCTCGTTTTCTCGAATCAGTTGCAGCCAGTCGCCATCGCCGGCTTCCAGCGATTGTGCTTGCCCCAGGTTGGGTTTGTCGTTTGGTTCGGACTCCGCAAAGAAACCTGCCTTGATGCTTGCACCGTCAATGGCCCGACTGCCTTCGAGCAATGAGTGAGTAAGAGTCGGACCTCCGTTGTCTGCCAAGGGCCCAATCGATAGGGTCGCATCGCTTTGAATGATATCTGGGGCTGTCACACCGTCAGGGAGAGTGTTCGGATCTTGGAAAAGCTTCTGCCCGATCTGCCCATTCACTCCGCCTTCGACGTTTCCGATTAGATTGCCACCAATCGATAGCACGTATCCCGAAGCTGCAAAATCAACTCCCCCGTTTCCAGCGATCAGATTGTCGGAGACGTAGCCGAAATAGTTAAGCTTCAATGCAGTGTTGCTGGTGTTGCCAGTAATGGTGGAACTGAGTAGATCCAGCAAGCCGCCTTCGATCGTAACAAGCTCGTTGTCGGTATTTCCCGAGATTGTCGTGCGAGTCAGATTGATGGTTGCAGGAGGCCCGATCGGCGGAACAGTATCAACCAAAATGGTCGTTTCCCCAGCCTTATGATTTGAGACCAAGGCACTGTCGATTCGCAGTGTGCCCCCAGATACAAACACCGCCTGGGCAGACTTCTCCGTTGCTACATTGCCACTGATCGTCGAAAAGCGGACGGAGTTTTCATAGAACCCGCCCGATGTATCGTACGCCTGTAGGATTCCACCGCCCCGTTGCACCGACGTGTTTCCACTGATCGTTGAATTGGTGATCGTCGTCTCGCCAATCGCCGTGATACCTCCACCACGAATGGCACGATTTTCGGCGACCGATACACGGTTCAAGTTGACTGAACCTCTGGTCCCACCGAAGACGGTGCTTGTCCCCACCAGTATTCCGCCACCTGTCTCAGCGAATCCGCCGGTCACGGTTGCATTGGTGATCGTCAAGCTTCCGCCGGCCAATACCTCAAACACTCGATCCAGCGAGTTGGCATCGATCACCGTGCTTTCGCCGACGCCGACAATCGTGACATCGCCTGCGATATCAAGGTCACCAGATGCAAAGTCATTGGTAGGTGCATTCGCGTCCACGGGATGACCGGCAATCGACACGTTCAATCGATAGCTTGTCCCCGCTGCAGGTGCGCTGCCATCTTGCGCATGAACCTGGATGAAATAGGTTCCGCCGGTGGCAAAGTTGAAATCGATCAGCGAATCACTAATCGCGGTACCCGAATCTTCGACCGGAATCGTCGATCCGTCGTTCGTTGTGTTGACC
>JBGCGI010000319.1:0-11128 GCA_045110715.1 Rubripirellula sp. | reverse complement strand
GCAAGGCAGACCGGCCGATTGTTTGCGTCCCCTGTGCGATGACGTATCGATACGACGAAGATCCGACCGAGGCGTTATTGGAAACGATGGGCGAACTAGAAGAAGCTATCTTTTGGCGCCGCAGGACAAACCAACCGCTCGAAAAGCGCATCTACGATTTCTCGGAAGCGCTGTTGGCAGTCAAGGAGTTAGAATACTTTCAGCAAGCGAAATCGGGGCCGCTGCCCGAGCGGATTCGCGCTCTCGGCGATCACATTCTTGCTGGCGTCGAACACCGGCATGACCTGAGTGATGCTGGGAAGAGCATCCCCGAACGTGTCAAAGCGGCGCGGCGGACGATCATCGAGAAGCTGTCAGCTGAGTCTGTCACAGCAGACACCAAGCAGATGTTGGATCATGACCTGGAGGACCTGTTCCTGGTCGTGCAGTCCTTCAGCTATCCAGGCGATTACGTGGTTGCCAAGCCTACCGTTGAGCGGATGGCGGAGACGTTGGACAAGTTCGAGGAGGACGTGCTGCAGAAGGCAACCGCTTCCATCAAAGCTCGGCGGACCGCGAAAGTTCAGTTCGGAGAGCCAATTGCAGTGATCGGTGATCGCAAAGTGAAAGGCCAAACCACCACGCTCACCGCCGCTGTCGAACAAAGCGTCCAAGAAATGCTGGACCGATCCTAAACTGGCCCGCGCAACGATTCACTGCGGCTGGAAGCAATGCGTCCAAGTGATCCTCAACTGGCCCGCGCGACGATTCACTGCCGCTGGAAGCAATGCGTCCAAGTGATGCTGGACTGGCCCACGCGACGATTCACTGCGGCTGGAAGCAATGCGTCCAAGTGATCCTAAACTGGCCCGCGCGACGATTCACTGCGGCTGGAAGCAATGTGTCCAAGTGATGCTGGACTGGCCCACGCGACGATTCACTGCGGCTGGAAGCCGCAGCCACGTGAAACGACCGATGCTCAATTGCGTTTTTTCGAGGGATTGGCTCTAATTCGGGTTGTTTCTCGCTTGAGAAGCACCCTTGGCAATCGCGCCGACCAACCGCTCTCCAGAACATTCGATTTTTCATGCAACTGCCCATTGTTTCCGACGACCCAACACAGGTGCCTCGACGTGCCAGCGAAGGGCAAAGTGAAGACGACAGTCGCGGTCGATACGCGGTGATCAGTTTGGGATGCCCCAAGAACCTTGTCGACACGGAGCAGATGCTGGGACGTTTGGACGAGGACGGCTACCGAATGGTTGACTCGGTGGACTCAGCAGATTTCGTTGTCGTCAACACCTGTGGCTTCATCGATTCGGCTCGCGAAGAGTCGCTCGGCGCCATCGACGAAATGTTGGCCTTGAAACGCGAAGGCAAGATCCGCAACGTGGTCGTCACTGGTTGTCTTGCCGAACGATCACAAGGCAAACTGTTGGAAGCGAGGCCCGAGATCGACGCCATGATCGGTGTCTTTGGCCGCAACGAAATCGTCTCGGTGATCGATCGCCTGCAGTCCGGCATCGAAGAGCAACAAAAGGTCTTTCGCCCCGCCCCGATCAAACCGCTCTCCGATGCTGTTCGAAGTGCCGTCACACCACGGCACTTTGCCTATCTGAAGATCAGTGAAGGCTGCGACCGACTCTGTACGTTCTGTGCCATCCCGAAGATGCGCGGCAAACACTACAGCAAGCCGATTGAACAAGTCGTCGATGAAGCCAAGCGACTGGGCGACAGCGGTGTTCGCGAAGTGGTCATCGTTGCCCAAGACACGACCTACTACGGCAAAGACATCTATGGCGAACCACGCTTGACCGAACTGTTGACCGAACTGGACAAAATCGATTCGATCGATTGGATTCGCCTGATGTACTTCTATCCGATGTACATTGACGATCGCTTGATTGACACGCTTGCCGGCGCTCAGCGAATCTTGCCCTACATCGACATGCCATTGCAACACGCCAGCGATACGATGCTGAAGCGAATGGCTCGCAAGACGACGCGGGCCAGCCAAGAGGAAATCCTGGGCAAGCTGCGGTCGCGAATCGACAACCTGATCATGCGGACAACCATGATTGCCGGTTTCCCCGGTGAGACGGAGGAAGATTTCCAACAGTTGGAAGAGTTCGCTGCTCAGCAGCGATTCGAACACTTAGGTGTATTCACGTACTCGATCGAAGAAGACACGCCGGCAGCCAAGTTGCCCAATCGCGTTCCTCCAGAAATCGCTCAGCAGCGACACGATCGCCTGATGGGAATTCAACAGCAGATTGCCTTTGAGTGGAACGAGAGCCGCGTCGGTACGAGCGAAAAAGTGATCATCGATTCGCCACTGCCTGAGCAAGAGGGAGTTTGGATCGGCCGAACGAGAGGGGAAGCCCCCGATATCGATGGCATCGCCTACGTCTCGGGTTTCGATCCCAATCACAATGTGAAAGTCGGTGACATGATTGACTGCGAAATCGTCGCCACCGATGGCTACGACCTGATCGCCGCCCCGCTAATTTAGCGGCGAAGACATCGAGCGTTATGGCGGTTGCCATCCGGTCATCCAAACACCGGCCCGCTTGCGCCCCCCGGTATCGGTCAATGCTTCCGTGTGAAACTGACCTTAAGCGGTAGCGGCCTCATCTGTTATCGTGAATTCTCTCGCGTGGAATTCAAGGATGAAACAACCGCATGCCCGATCGTCTAAAAAGCCTCGACGTTGCTAGAGGGATTGCTGCAATTGCCGTGATCTTCTGGCATTGGCAACATTTCTTCTTGGGCGTCCCCGATTCAGTCGCGAACTCCGTTGAGTTCACCAAAACGGCTCAGCCCCTGTACCAATTGTTTGGCGGCTTCTACGAGACCGGTCACCGCGCTGTGATGTTCTTCTTTGTGCTTTCCGGATTCGTCTTCTTTTGGCTGTACCGCGATGCGATTGCCGAGCGTCGCTGTTCAGTTCGCAAGTTTACCTTTCTCCGATTCGCGCGTTTGTACCCATTGCACTTGGCTACACTCCTGGCGGTCGCGCTGCTGCAGTGGATCTATCATCGCGACACAGGAGCGTATTTCCAATACGCATGCAATGACTTCTACCATTTCGGATTGAACCTCGTCGGACTCCCTGGCTGGGGTTTCGAGGAGGGCTATTCGTTCAACGGCCCCACCTGGTCCGTGTCGATGGAGTTAGGCCTTTATGCCCTCTTTTTCGCTGCTGCATTTTTCGGTCAAGCAAGCTGGCGAAAGACACTCTGCATCGTGGTCGGGGCATTCGCACTGGAGAGACTTCACGCCGGTGGCGAGTGGAGCGAAGCCGTCGGAAGTTTCTTCTTGGGCGGATTAACGTTCTACTTCGCAGACCAGTACATCCGGCGAAGAACGAATCAGACCGATGCGATGATTCTTGCCGCAACGGCTGCGATCTGGATTGGTTTTCACCTCACCGGCAAGTTCATGTTTCGCGTGCCTCTGTTCCCGGCAACGATCATGACGCTGATCATCACGGAGCTCAGGATCCCTCGCCTCTATCATCCTTTTGTTTGGATTGGCGACCTGACTTACTCAAGCTACCTGCTTCATTTTCCGCTACAGCTTGTGTTTGCATTGGTCGCATTGAAGGTTGGGGCCGACAACTCTGTCTTCTATCAGCCAATCGTGTTGTTTGCCTTTTTCGCCATTTTGATGCCGATTTCTTGGCTCACGTTCCACTTTTTCGAGCGTCCGATTCAGTCGCTGTTGCGAAACAGATTTGTGCCTAAGCAGGCGGCGATCGACTCGGAAGCACGCCCCGCTTCTGAGTCAAGCATTTCGACAGCAGCATAAAGATTTCAATTCGTCTGTCGCATTTTTTGACATCGAAGTGGATGTCTGAGGTAAATCACGTATTGAGATGGAAGGTTCGCTATGATGAGCCGCCGAGCGCCTAGACGCGATCATGCGGAATGATCGCGACACTTGCTGACCGCCTGAGGGATTCCATGAAACCACTTTTCCTACCGTTCATCTGCTCATTCTTGTGCGCTACGACTGTTGTTGCCGATGATTGGCCAGCTTTCTTGGGCCCGCATGGGGCCGCCCGCTCCACCGAGACCGTTCCAACGAACTGGAGTGAGACCGAAAGCCTGCTCTGGAAAGTCGACCTGCCCGGATCAGGGTCTTCCAGCCCGATCATCGTTGGCAACCGAATCATCGTGACCTGCTATGTGGCCGGTGACGCTCCGCAACGCCAAGTGGTTTGTTTCAGCAAGGACACCGGAAAGCAGATCTGGTCGCTCGATTTCCCAATCGAATACAGCGAAGATCGTTACCAGGGCTACATCACCGAGCATGGTTACGCGAGTAACACACCAGTGACCGATGGCAAGGACGTGTTTGTCTTCCTGGGCAAAGGAGGCGTCCATTCGATCACCCTGGACGGCGAACGAAACTGGAGTGTCGACGCGGGAAAGGGCAGTAGCAACCGGCAATGGGGTTCTGCGGCAAGCTTGGTGTTGCACAAGGACAACGTGATCGTCAACGCTTCGGAAGAAGACAAAACGATCCTGTGCCTCGAAAAGGCAACCGGCAAGCAAGTCTGGCGACAAGACGCCGACATGCTGGAGTTGACCTATGGAACGCCGCGCGTGGTTGCCACTCCAACGGGCGACGAGATCGTGATCAGCGTTCCCGGGGAAATTTGGTCGATGAATCCTGCCACGGGAAAACTGAAGTGGTACGCCGTTTCACCAATGACAGGCAACGTCTCGCCTTCGGTGATCGTTGACGGCGACACGATCTACAGTTTCGGCGGATACCGGGCCTCAGGAAGTATCGCGGTCAAAGTCGGCGGCAGCAAAGATGTCACCGACACCAACGTGCTGTGGAGCAATCGCTCCAGTTCGTATGTGGCGACTCCGCTGCTGCACGAAGGACGCTTCTACTGGATTGACGACCGCGGCATCGCCTACTGCACGTCAGCGGAGGACGGCGAAGTGGTCTACCGCGAACGTGTCGAGAACCTGGAAAGCGGCCGCCCCGTCTACGCATCGCCTGTCTTGATTGGCAAGCACATTTACGTCGTCACGCGGCGCAGTGGCACGATTGTCTATGCACCTGGCGATGGCTTCCAACCCATTGCTCAGAACAAGCTTGCTGGCGATGAGACGGACTTCAACGCATCGCCCGCAATCAGCGACGGAAAGCTCTACCTGCGCAGCAACCAATCGCTGTATTGCATCGGCAGCAACACCGCGTCTCGTTAAGAGCATGCAGAAACGCACGTCGGTATAAATCGCACGCTCACGCGAACAGAATCTGTGTCACGCACTACTGCCAACTCTTTACTGCTGTTCGCAGGTGCGATCTGGGGGATGAGATTCGTTGCCCAGCAATCGGTAATGGACCGCATGTCGACAATGCTGTTTATCGCCCTTCGATTCCTGGTCGCAGTCTTAACTGTCGCGCCTTTCGCAATCAAGGAACTGATTCATCGGCGTCCAGACTGCACGCTGTCTGAGATCAAGTCCTCAGAAGTGAGCGCAGGAAAGCGTCTGAAGTGGACCACTTAGTCGCGCACCAGTGAATTTGGCATCTCACGAAGATACATGTACACCATCAAGCCCAGCGAGCCGATATCAGTCACCAGCAAAGTCAAAGCTGGTACGAAACCAACGGCGTAGCTCGCGTACGTGACGGTGATGGTTGTCAACACGCAGACCACGAACAGAAACGTCGCGGTCATGCTGACCGTCTCAGGACGCTGCGTGTACAAACTGCGAACCTCGTGAAAGAACTGGTAAGACAACAGGATGAAGATGATCATGCCGACGATGCTGTATTCAGCCAGCGCGGGAACTGCAATCGTTGCATCATAAAGACCGTGCGAGAGAACGACGATCAGAAACACCGATAACGCGCTCGCAGCATCTTTCAACCAAAACGCGCGCGCGAACGCTAACCCGATCAGTCCGGTCATCGACATGTGAGCAAAGTTGGCGGTGAGGAATCGGCCCATCGATATCAAGCCACCACTGCGGGCAAAATAGCCCATGTTTTCGATGATCGCGAACCCCAAACCAACGCAGGCAGAAACCACAAGAGCCTCAAGGCGACTCTTACGCCGAATGATCGTCGGCATCAGCGGAAGCAGCGCTAAGAATTTGGCGAACTCCTCACGCAAACCAACGCCCAATACATAGAACTTGATTCCGTCGATCAACTCATCACTTTCAGTGATGCCCCAGTCCAATTCTTGCCAGACATTGATCAGATGGGTCGCCCAAATGCTCAGAAAGCCTGTTCCAACGCCCAGCAGACAGAGCCACCACCGAACACCGTGCTGGGTCTTGGGCTGGCCAAGTTGCAGCGCGATCGCAAACCAACCAACGCCCGCCAAGATCGCCAGCACGGTTGCCGCGCCTAGACCGAATCGTGCCAACACCAGCTTCGGTATTGTCCAGAAAATGGTGGGCCAATCACGCCGTTGCTCCGCAATCATCAATTCATCGCGAGGCGTGATCAAGGATTGATAGTCGATCACCTCTGCGAGGCGCTCAATGGCCTCTGCATCATTGGCCGCTTGGTAGGCTTCCAATGCGAACTTCCGAGACGTATTGGCATCGGGCCACTCACCTTCCCGTTCAAACCTCTGTGCGGCAGCACCAAAAGAACGTTGCCCAACTTGATACGCTCCGATCGCGTGGTTTGCAAATCGCAAACGGGGTTCGGCGTCCGCCCACTTCACCAACTGAGTCGAAATCTCTTCGCCCGCCACACTTTGGATCAACTCAACAACGATTCGCTGATGTTCTGGCTCCAGCTTGCTCGATTGAACCGCTTGGCGATGTGCATCTGGATCCCCTGAATTCAAAAACGCCACCCTCATCAGGATGTCTTCAAACGAAGTGTTCGAATCCAACAGCGTCGAAAGATCGCCGTCCTCCGCTGCGATACGCGCCCAAGTGACAGTGTCGATCAGCGAATCAGAAGGACTCGCTTCCGATTTGGGAATGAACTGAGCAGCAAAACCCGCGGCCAGTCCGGTGAACAAGATCGCGATCACCATTCGCCACAGAAACCTCGGATTCTGCGTCCTGCCTCGAAGGTAGTTTTTCCAGCTCATGAATCTCCGGCCCTCAAGCACCGATGGTTGACGATCGTCTTTTGACAAAACCAAGGCAGCTTACGAGGACGGCCTTCAACTTGCTTCCGACTTCCAGCCAGTCCAGCTTCAAAAGATGCCGCCAGCGTCGCTGCAATGCGGCCCACTTACTTGATGGTTCGGCCTGCGGCGATCGAGTCTTCCAAGAGCTTGCTCAGTTCCTTGACCACGTCGGGACGCTTGGCCGAGAGATTCTGGGTCTCGCCGGGATCCGCATCCAAGTCGTACAGCTGGCCAGGCGCATCGGGAAGGTTCTCTGGTAGTTCGTATTCTTTCAACATGCGATGCTTGGCGTAATTGTTGCCACCTGATCCTTGATGGTTCAGATACTTCCACTTTCCTCTTCGTATCGCCAACTTCCGAGCACCGTAAAAGCCCTGCTGCAGGATGTATGGGCGGATCGACTTGTCAGCGTCGGTTCCCATCAATGCAGGTACCAAACTGAAACTGTCTTCGCCAGCGTTCTTGGGCAGCTCCGAACCGGTAATCTCGGCAACGGTTGCCATCACGTCGGTCAACGATGTGATCTGAGATGAAGTGGAACCAGCTGCCACCTTGCCTGGCCAGCGAACGATCAATGGAACGCGATGCCCGCCTTCCCAATTGTCGCGTTTCACGCCGCGCCAGGGTCTTGCGCCATCGTGACCATGATCATGACGCATGTGATAGATCGTGGGCACTTCCGGACCGTTGTCACTTGAAAACAGCACGACCGTATCGTCCGCTAGTTTCAGCTCGTCGAGCGTCCGAAGCAGTTCGCCAACCACATAGTCCAGCTCGAAAATGAAATCCCCATGGGGTCCAGAATTGGTCTTTCCCTTAAACGCGTTGCCGGGAAAGGAAGGCAAATGTACGGCTTGCGTGGAGTGAAACAAGAAGAAGGGCTTGTCCGGTGAGCTCGAAACGTGGTTCTTTAGAAAGCTCTGGCTCTTTTCTAAGAACTTGATGTCGACTTCTTCCAAGTCAAAATCCGGCGCGACCATCCCCGGCCGGTTGTCATTGGCGTAGGGATGTTTTGGCAAGTGTGTCTTGTCCAATTTCGCTTGCGGCGGCACCGGAATGCGTTTTCCATCGATGTACGCGTACAACCAATCCGTTGTCGGGCAGCACGCTGTCCCAAAAAACTGATCAAACCCGCAGTCCAACGGACCACCCACGATGTCTCGAGAGTGATCGATTCGGAGCACGCCGGCTGGGCTGCCGTCGTGAATCGGTTTTCCATCGACGTCAAAGAACGTCAGCCCGATGTGCCATTTTCCAAAGCAAGCCGTCGTGTAGCCTTTCGAACGAAGCATCGCAGGAAGTGTCAAACGGTCGGGCGCGATCAGTGATGGCCCCCCGGCGCCACTGAAAACGCGTCCGCCGTTCGGCACTCGGAATGCCATCTGGCCCGTCAACAGGCTGTACCGTGTTGGAGTACAAACCGTGCACGGGCTATGAGCGTCGGTGAATCGCATTCCTTGTTGTGCGAATCGATCTAGGTGGGGCGTGGGAATCTTCGAATCTGGGTTGTAGCAACCAACGTCACCGTAGCCCAAATCATCCGCGAGGATCAAAACGATGTTCGGCTGCTTGGCAGACTGTGCCTGCAATGAGCCGTGATCGAGAGCGACCGCAAACAGGAAGGCACTCACGAACGCAGTCATCATCGCAAACGGTTTTCTAAAACGACTGATCTTAGGAATCTGAATCATATTGCCTTCTGTCGAGTTCGAGTGAAGCATCATCATACCGAATCATCGGACCGGTTGTGACGAGTCTCGGTGGCTGCTGTCCGCAGCCAAGTCATCATTTTGCATGAGCGGTTTCTCAAGCCACCAGCGTTTGGTTGCGTGAGAGCGATTGGCAGTGTGCCTTGCTCGCCACCATCGCGAATGCACCCGCTTCGCACTGAACCCCTGTTTGGACACACGTCATGTTGGGACGGACGAAAAGAGACGCGACCGCGTGTTCGGACAGGCGGAAGAAGACACGTTCGTGCGCCTCGATGGGTTCTGGAGTGATGAACCAGACATGTTCTTCGACTACCTCAGAGGAACCGGTTCGGTATACACCTACGGATGGTGGCGGTAGCCGCTCAGCTTCCACGGTGCTTGGTCTCGCAATGCGGGGCCAAGCATTTCCTCTTTTCAGAAAGCCGTTTCTTGGCTCATTGACGTCACCCTAGGCAGAGCACCAAAATCCCTGCCATTCAGTGAGAGCCCAACCATGCGCCGAATCATCATCTTCGCCTACGGAATCGTTTGCTACGCAATGTTCCTTGCCGTCTGCGTCTATTCGATCGGTTTCATCGGGAACATTCTGGTGCCGAACTCACTGGACGCTGATCCGCAGCTGCCTTGGATCGCCGCTGTCGGCGTCAATCTCCTGCTGTTGGCGGTGTTTGCGATCCAGCACAGCGTGATGGCAAGGCCGACGTTCAAGCGTTGGTGGACCAAGACAGTGCCGCAAGCTGCCGAACGAAGCACTTATGTGCTCTTTAGCAATCTCGCGATGATCGTCATGTTTGCGTTCTGGCAGCCAATCGGCGGAGTCGTCTGGGACGTGTCCTACGTCGAGGTCCAAGCAGCCTTGTATGCGATCTATGGCCTTGGTTGGCTGATGGTGCTCTACACGACTTGCCTGCTGAATCACTTCGAGATGTTTGGCGTGCGACAAGTCTATTTGAACTTGAATGGAAGACCCTATACTCCGCTGCCGTTCCATGAGCCCAGTCTGTATCGCTACGTTCGTCACCCTTTGTACGTCGGTTGGCTGATGGTGTTTTGGTTCACACCGATCATGACGATGTCGCACCTGTTGTTTGCCATCGGAACCACTGCCTACATCCTGATTGCAATCCGCCTGGAAGAACGAAACTTGGAGGACGCGTTGCCGGAGTACGCCGACTACAAGCAGCGGGTCCCGATGCTGGTTCCATCGGTGCGACGCAAGAAGGCGAAAGTGCTCGGTGCCGGCAAAATTGAACCCTAGGCATCTTCGATTTGGGATCATCGGGAATTTCGATGAGCCCAATCGGGAACAGGTATCGCTCGACTAGAGAAATGCATGATCCGTTCGCGACTCGGCTCACCCCGGTGACGTTTTCGCACGCATGCTCTAAGCTCAGTATTCCGAAGACATCCCATCCCCTGATGCTAGAAGAGAACATTCATGAGCGACCGAATCATCATGCGCACTGGCGAAAGCCTCGTTGCTGGAGGCCCCCCTTTCACCGCGGCAGAGCCGGAGGTTGTGATTGGCGAGTTGGATGGACCGGTAGGCACTGCGATCGCGACTTTGACAGGCGACCAAACCGCTGGTCACTCGAAAGTGTTCGCGATCCTGAACACAGACATTCAAGTGCGTCCGGTGACTTTGATGGTCAGCAAGGTGACCGTCAAAAGCAGTCGCTACACGAATATCCTGATGGGAACCGTTCAAGCGGCGATTGCCAATGGCGTGCTCGATGCCGTGCGAGCGGGCGACCTGCCAAAAGAGAAAGCAAATGACCTCGGCATCATCTGCAGTGTTTGGCTGAACCCAGGCGTGATCAAAGAAGACAACCTCGATCACAAAGCATTGTTCGAGATCCACCGCAAGGCGATGTCCCAGGCGATCCACAAGGCGATGAACAACGAACCGGGCATCGACTGGTTGCTAGAGAACCAAGACAAGATCACTCACAAGTACTACGAACGTGGACTCGCGGGCGAAATCTAGAAGCTTGCGCATCCTGAGCGCATTTTGTGTATCTTTCGTCGGTAGGTGAAAGCATGCTTGGTCTTGAAATGGAGTGAGAAGGCGATGGTGAAAACGCTATTTAAGTTGGTGCTTGTGTTGGTCGTGGGATTGCTTTCCTACAACTACTTTTTCGGTACCGCCGAGGAGAAGGAGCGTTCGCGCCAAGTCGTTGCCCAAGTCGGCGAACTGACTTCCAGCGTGGTTGACCTGTTGAAGACCGAAAAGCAGAAGTATGATGCCGGAAAGTACGACGCGGCGTTTAGCAAGATCAAGACGGCCATCGGCATCGAGCGTCAGCGG
>JBGCGI010000318.1:0-4612 GCA_045110715.1 Rubripirellula sp. | reverse complement strand
GCAAGCGGTGGAGACCAATAACGAACGACCGACCGTCGTGTTAGCCAAAACCATCAAGGGTTACGGACTGGGCGAGGCAGGCGAGGGCCGCAACATTGCCCACAACCAAAAGAAGATGAATGAGGACGAACTGCTTGAGTTCCGCACTCGTTTCGGCATTCCAATCAGCGACGAAGAGGTTGGCACGGCACCGTTCTACAAACCGCCAGCCAACAGTGCCGAATTGAAGTACATGCAAGAGCGTCGCGAGTCTCTTGGCGGGTCTCTTCCGAGTCGCCCCACGGAACATCCAACAATCGAAGTACCCTCGCTTGAGAGCTTCCAGAAGCTGATCGATCGCTTGGGCAACGGCAAGAATTGCAGCACCACATTCGCTGTCGTCCAAATGCTGATCGCTCTTTGTCGAGACAAGCAGATCGGCAAGTTCATGGTCCCGATCGTCCCAGACGAATCCCGCACGTTCGGAATGGAAGGGATGTTCAAACAGTTCGGCATCTATGCTCACGCAGGACAACTGTACGAGCCGGTCGATTCAGATCTGGTCACCTACTACAAAGAAGCTCAGGATGGCCAGATTCTCGAAGAGGGAATCACCGAATGTGGTTCAATGAGCAGTTTCTGTGCAGCCGGAACCGCCTATAGCTGTCACGGCGTCAACATGATTCCGTTCTACATCTATTACAGCATGTTCGGTTTCCAACGAGTTGGCGACTCCATTTGGGCCGCCGCAGACATGCGTGCCAAAGGCTTCTTGGTTGGAGGCACCGCTGGCCGAACATCCCTTAACGGAGAAGGACTGCAACACCAAGACGGACACAGCTTGCTCAATGCAATCGCCTTCCCAACCGTGCGTTCCTACGATCCCGCATTCGCCTACGAAGTCATCGTGATCATCCAAGAAGGCTTGAAGCGGATGTATCAAGATGGGGAAGAGTGCATGTACTACATCACTGCCGAGAACGACGCCTACGATCACCCAACGATGCCAGAAGGATGCGCCGACGGAATCGTCAAAGGCATCTATAAGTTCCGCAGCAACGAAGTCGACGGTGCGAAAGGACGTGTCCAACTGTTCGGCAGTGGAGCCATCCTGAACAGTGCTCTCCGCGCTCAAGAGATTCTGGCGGAACAGTTCAACATCGCCAGTGACGTTTGGAGTGTAACGAGTTACACGCAACTTCGGCGTGATGCAGACGCTTGTGACCGTTGGAACATGTTGCATCCAACCGAAACGCCAAAGAAAAGCTACATCGAAGAGGTGCTCGAAGGCGTCGAAGGCCCGTTCATCTCCTCAAGCGATTACGTCAAAGCTCTTGGCGAACAGCTTCAACCTTGGATCCCAGGCGACTACTACGTGCTGGGCACCGACGGCATGGGACGCAGTGAGACTCGAGAAGCACTTCGCCGTCACTTTGAAGTGGATGCAGAGTCAATCACGATTGCCGCTCTGAGCCGCCTGTCGAAAGCCGGAGTTGTCGAACCAAGAGAGGTTGCCGACGCCATCAAGTCCCTCGGATTTGATGCCGAAAAGCAGAATCCATATTTCGCCTAAGTTGAGCTCTTCGATCTCGGCTGGCACTGAAACCATTACCAATTTTTCACACCAAATACCTAACTCCATTCTCCTATGGCTACCGAAGTAAAACTCCCTGAACTCGGCGATGGCATCGAGTCAGGCGATGTCTTGGAAATCTTTGTCTCGGTCGGCGACGTGATCGCTGCCGGACAAGATATTATCGAAATGGAAACCGATAAGGCGACCGTTCCCGTCCCTTCGAACGTTGGCGGAACGATTACCAAAATTTCGGTCAGCGAAGGTGACACGCTTCCCATCGGCGGTGTGATCTTGGAAGTGGACGCTGCGGCTGCCGCACCGACCCCTGAACCAGCAAAACCAGAGCCCACGCCGGCCGCTGCACCTGAGCCCCCCAAAGCTGCCGAACCCGCACCGGCGGCTCCAACGCCTGTTCCAACACCGGTCGCACCTGTTCCTGCGGCACCAACTCCGGCACCTGCTGCCCCTGAGGCGGTCGCGCCGCGATCGACGGAAGTCATCCCAGCTGGCCCAGCCATCCGTCGCTTTGCTCGTGAAGTCGGCGTCGACCTTAGCGCTGTCGCAGGTAGCGGTGACCACGGACGAATCACACGCGAAGACGTGCTGGCGGTCGTTCGTTCCTCGAGTCAAGCAGCGACTCGGCCAACACCATCGCCGAGTGCCGCGCCTGCATCGTCCAATCCTGTTTCTTCGGACTTGCCCGGCACTGCCGCAGCCGACGATTTCGGTCCTGTTCGTGTTGAGAAGATGAGCAAGATTCGCAAGACCATTGCGAAACAAATGCACGTCAGTTGGTCCACTGTACCGCGTGTGACGAACTTCGATGATGCGGACATCTCCGACTTGGAAAGACTTCGTCAATCCAGCAAGGAAGACTATGCGGCACAAGGTCTGAAATTGACCACGATGCCGTTTCTGATCAAAGCGGTTGCCACCGCACTGCGACACCATCCGTCCATCAATGCCATCATCGATGAAGAAAACGGCCAAGTGATCTACAAGGATTACGTCAACGTCGGAATCGCTGTCGACACCGACCGTGGGTTGGTCGTTCCCGTGATGCCAAACGCGGACAAGATGGGCATTCCTGAAATCGCTCGATCGCTGGCCGAAATGGCTGGCAAAGTCCGTGGTGGAAACTTCGGTCTCAGCGATCTGCGGGGCGGCACATTCACAATCAGTAACCTTGGGGCGATCGGCGGACAGTACTCCACACCGATCGTGAATGTTCCCGAAGTTGCGATCCTATTGGTCGGGCGCAGCCGCAAGTTGCCAGTCGTCATGCCCGACGATTCGATCGAGCCACGATTGATGATGCCGCTGAGCCTTTCCTACGATCACCGCTTGGTCGATGGCGGAACTGCAGCTCGGTTCTTGAACGATGTGATCGGGTACTTGGAAGCTCCCAGCCGCCTTCTGTTGGCGCTGTAACACGACGCTTCTTCAAGCAACAGCACCGATGCTCCTTCTTTCGCCCCGATCAAGTCTGGCACGGAGTCGCGAATAGGCTGGAACCCTAGAGCATTTCACAAATTGATATAGGTCGAATCTTCTCCCGGCGACAAATGAGCTTTGATCTTGGAGAAGCTCTGCTCGATGGGGTTGAGGTCCGGCGAGTAGGGCGGCAAGAATTGAACTTCCGCACGCGTTGCGCGAATCTTCTCGAGCACGGCCGGGCCCTTATGACTCGACAGATTTTCCATGATCAGGATATCGTCGGGACGCAGAGCGGGAGCCAACAACCAGTCCACATCGGCTTCGAAGACCCACGCGTTGGTACGTCGTCTGGCTGTTCGCACCGAACGCAAACTTTACAACGCAATCGGTAAAGCGATCGACGCAGTTACACCACGAATCAAAACGAAAACAGCCGGTTCGCTCATCGCAAGAATCCTCTTGTGTGCTTGGTTGCGAGTGCGTTTGGTGTGAACACACTCAAAAAGAAACCAAGTCCGCGGATTCTAACACAGCAAAAAAAATCGCGGGAGCAACCAACCGGTACTGAAAACCAACCCGCAAGTGCGCGTACCGAATCCGACGCTCTACTCGTTCTCGAAGGACTTGCGGAGGAACAACGTATCGACGCCGGGGCAGCTCGGATCACCAGTGAATCCGTAGTTTTGGTACGCGCGAACTGCGCGTTCGTTGTTGGCATAGACCTCCAACGTCATTCGGCAGCAACCGTTGGCGATGGCAATCTCTTCGACGGCTGACAACAGCACGCCTGCGACCCCGCGTCCGCGGAAATCCTTCGTGACAATCACATCGTGGATGTTGACCAACGGTTTCAGCTTCCAAGTTGAAAAACCATAGAAGCAATCGATCAGTCCCACCGCCTGAGAAGGATTGGAATCGGCGTACGCCAAAACGCTGAAAGCAGTCGGGAAATCCGCCAATTTCTCAGGCAGCAGTTTCAAATCGGGTTGCTTGACGCCCTCCAACTCCACGTATTCTTTCATCAGCCGTACCAGTTGTTGGCTGTCGTCGGCATCGCGGTAGTTCACTCGTTTCGTTGTCACATTCATGGTTCCATCCTACCAAAGAAACGTGGGCTATAATCCCAAGCCCCGTTCATCATCCGAGGAAAACATGACGCGTCTAATAGCTCTCTCTTGCCTGCTGTTTCTTCTCCCTGCTCTCGTTCATGCCGATGGTTGGAAACGCTTCCGCGGGGACTCCGGTTCCGGAGTCTCGGGCGGCGGTATCCCAGCGGAGTGGAGCGACACAAAGAATCTAGCATGGAAAACCGAACTGCCCGGCAAGGGTTCCAGCAGTCCGGTTGTCGTTGGTGACCGAGTTTTCATAACGGCCTACTCCGGCTATGGAATCAGTGTCGAAGAACCTGGTGATCGCAGCAGTCTTCGACTACATGTGATTTGCTTGAGTTTGAGCGAAGGAAAGATCCTTTGGGACGAGAGCATTGAGGCGGCTCCGGAAGAACAGAACGTGACCAAACGAGTCGCCGATCATGGCTATGCATCACCAACGCCATGCGTCGATGACAACAACGTTTACGCCTACTTTGGACCATCCGGATTAGTCGCATTCTCTCAAGCA
>JBGCGI010000317.1:0-2730 GCA_045110715.1 Rubripirellula sp. | reverse complement strand
TGCCCCAACTTGGGCACCGTGCTCGCCAATGAAGAAGTCCAAGACGGCAAGAGCGAGCGTGGCGACCATCCCGTCAAACGAATCCCATTGCGCCAGTGGATGTTGCGAATCACCGCTTACGCCGAACGCTTGGTGGACGGAGGGGAGGAATTGGCTTGGCCGTTCGGGAGCAAGAAACTGCAAGAGGACTGGGTTGGCCGCAGCACCGGCGCCGAGGTGGACTTCTTTGTTGGTGATGAACCATCGTTTCAAGACTGGAAGCAGGCTCGTCAGGACTCCGGTTTTCCCGAAGACTGCAACGACGGAGCACTTCGCGTTTACACCACGCGACCTGATACTTTGTTTGGCGCAACCTACATGGTGGTCTCACCTGAGCATCCGATGTTGGAGAGTTTGACATCTTCGGATCAGGCCGACGCCGTGAAGACCTATTGCGAAAAGGCTTCGTTCAAAAGTGACCGCGAACGCACCGAAGGCGACAAAGTCAAAACAGGAGTCTTCACCGGCAGCTACGCCATCAACCCCGTCAACGGCTTGCCCGTTCCGATTTGGGTCGCCGACTATGTGTTAGCGGGCTACGGCACCGGAGCGATCATGGCGGTGCCCGCGCACGATGAACGCGACTTTGAGTTTGCAAAACAATTCGATTTGACAATCGTTCCTGTTGTCGATCCGCCGCAAGACCATCCCCAACGCGATGAAATTCTCGCCGGTGATGTCTGCTTCGCGGCCCGCGGGAAAGCGATCAACAGTGGGGAGTTTGACGGACAGGAAACCGATCAGGTCAAAGAAACTGTCACCGCATCCTTGAGCCAACAAGGACAAGGTTCCGAAGCAGTCAATTACAAACTCCGCGATTGGTTGTTCTCACGCCAACGTTTCTGGGGCGAACCCTTTCCCATTCTTCACGAAGTCGACGCTGATGGAAAATTGACCGGCGTCAAGCGTGCAGTGCCCACTGATCAATTGCCGGTTTGCTTGCCAGACTTGGAAGACTACAAACCACACGGTCGCCCCGAGCCTCCGTTGGCAAAGGCGGACGACGATTGGCTGTACGTCACCATCGACGGTACGCGGTATCGCCGTGAGACCAATACCATGCCGCAGTGGGCAGGATCATGCTGGTACTACTTGCGATACATCGACCCTAAGAACGATCAGTTGATGGTCGACCCCGAGTTGGAGAAAGCTTGGATGCCAGTCGACTTGTACGTTGGTGGCGCCGAGCATGCTGTGTTGCACTTGTTGTATTCGCGATTCTGGCACAAGGTGCTTTACGATCGCGGACATGTCAGCACGCCGGAACCATTCCACAAACTGGTCAACCAGGGCATGATCCTCGGTGCGCCCCAATTCCACATGACGGAAGCCAAATTTGAGGCAGCAAAGGCCGAATTGGAACAGCGAGGGTTGGTCGGTGCGCGAGTCGAAGACGGCGAAAAAGTGAGTTATGTCGTCAACCGAGCCGACGGCTCTGCGATTGCCGCCGACGAGATCGAGAAACGTAAGGGCGCGACCTTCGTTGCCGGCACCAACGTCAAGTTGCAGGCCAAAGCTGACAAGATGTCCAAGAGCCGTGGCAATGTCGTCAATCCAGACGTCGTCGTGCGCGACTACGGTGCCGATTCCTTGCGGTTGTACGAGATGTTCATGGGACCACTCGAAGCCACCAAGCCGTGGCAAATGGATGGTGTCGGTGGCGTACGTAATTTCTTGGATCGGGTTTGGCGAATGATCGTCAATCACGAAGAGGACGAGTTCCAGCTTCACGCCGCTCTCTCCGATGGAGCCTGCGATGAAGATCAAAAACGCATGCTTCACCAGACCATCAAAAAGGTAACCGAAGACACCGAATCGATGAGCTTCAATACTGCGATCGCTCGCATGATGGAATTCACAAACTTCTTCACACGCTGCGAGACACGCCCCACCGAAGCGATCAAGACCTTCTTGATTTTGCTTGCGCCTTACGCTCCGCATTTGGCGGAAGAGTTGTGGAAACAATTGGGCGGCAAAGAGTCGATCTCTTTGCAAGACTGGCCGCAGTGGGATGAATCTGCGTTGGTCGAATCCACCATCGAAGTTCCCGTGCAACTCAACGGCAAAGTAAAAGCCAAGATCAGCGTTGCTGCAGATGCGAGCAGGGAGGCAATCGGCGAAGCAGCCTTGGCGGATGAGAAAGTAAAAGAACTTCTCGATGGCAAGACGATCGTGAAGCAAATCGTCGTGCCCGGCCGCTTGGTCAACTTCGTGGTCAAGTGAGCATCCCCGGATGCCTTCTCTACATTAGAGAGAATTTCCTGACATCAAACAGTGCGTTTGCGTCGTGTACGGCTGCGAACCATGGCTATTGATGCGAGCGCAATCGCGGCGAACGAAGATGGCTCTGGAACTGCGACTGCTGAAACACGAAAGTTCAGGGTGTAGTTCGAGGTGTCGCCAGTCTCTTGGAGATAGACAGAATAGGTTCCAGGTCCAAGTGAAGTTGAGGAGCCACCAAGAACGCCGAAAAGATTGTTGCCACCATCTGGATCCATCCCGGAAGGAAGATCGAGAACGCCGATCGTTCCGCGGACGACAAGTTCCGGATCGAGGTCCGTCAATAAGTTGGCGTTATTGATTGCAGCCGGAGAGAAGTGGAATGTGCTTGCATCGTCGATTCCCATGAAGATCAAGTTTGAGGAGCTAGTGAAACTTCTCAGGTAGATTTCGTCGATCTCAGTCCCGCTG
>JBGCGI010000316.1:0-22792 GCA_045110715.1 Rubripirellula sp. | reverse complement strand
CCGCGACTTTGCAAAAACGCTTGGCCGGGCGATCGGCCGACCGGCTCTGTTTCCGGCTCCTGCATTTCTATTGCGGGCAGCTCTTGGTGAGATGGCAGACGCGTTGCTGTTGTCCAGCTGCCGAGTGCAACCGACGCGTCTCGAGGCATCCAACTATCGGTATCGCTTCACCGACCTCGAACAATTGCTTCGATACTCGCTAGGTCGCGAACGGCTTGAGTCCGCCGAATGAATCCCAACCTTATCTTCCTCCTGAATCTGCTATCGACCTGGTACATGGTCGGTTTGATTTGGATGGTACAAGTGGTGCACTACAACTTGTACGATCGAGTGGGTGAAGACGAGTTCGCACAGTATGAAGCGGATCATAATCGGCTGATCACTCCGATCGTTGGAGTACCAATGCTGATCGAAATCGCAACGGCTTGTCTGCTACTGGCGGTCGCACCAGCAGGCTTTCCGCGGTGGGCTGCCTGGGCAGGTATCGCACTGATCGTTTTGATTTGGCTCTCCACGGCGTTTCTACAGGTCCCCATGCACAGCCGATTGGTCAAGGGGTTCGATGCCGCTGCCTACGAAAGGCTGGTCCTCACAAACTGGATCCGAACCATTCTCTGGACGGCCCGTGGCATTTTGATCGGCTATTTTGCACTCAAATTGCTCCGCTGAGTTTACTTGACGCGATTCCAGTGTCCGTTCGAACAGCGAAGACAGTCGGTTGCCAAATTCATTTTGTCGCCTTTCTTAAGCGTTTGCGGCGAACTCTCGCTTTGATGCCCACACGTTCGACGATCGCGGAGGAACGATTGCTGAACGGGAGTAGGATTTTCTAGGCCGTTGGAGAGCATCGCCCTTAAGCCTGGTGAACGAAACCGAGATGCAGAGCCGCGTGCCGGCAATTGAGCTGATCGCACTCTTCCCGAGTGAGCTTACCGAAAAACGGATGGACTTCGACGGGACCATCACTCTTGTAGTTGCTCACCGAGTCGCGGAAAGCCTGAAGCGCTGTTGGCAGGTCAAAGTCTTTGTCCGGCCAAAAGAAGGACTCTCCTGAGGCGGGGAGCTTGACACCGGGCTTGAGCGGCTTGGAGTTGATCACCATCTTCCTCATCAACGGCATCATCAGCTTCATGAAGAATGGCGGAGGTGGCGGAACAGCACGGCCGGTGGACACGTCCTGACTGAGGGTCAAGTGATTCAGGATTTGACCGAAGGAGTGGTTTCCGGTTGTCCGTACTTCGCCCGAAGCCAATCGCTCAACCTCGGCCGCAACTTCGTCTATGGATTGAAATGTCAGTTCACGTCGATCGACTGCTGCAGCCATTACACTTGCTCTTGAGGGAAAAGATTTCAATGGACCTATTATGCGCATAAATGGGCATCAAGACATCTAGCCCGCCATGCTCAACACAAACTTGTGATTCCGAAATCTCGAAAGCGTTCGATAGCTCATTTCAAGAAACTCGTCCGCTGGGGATTTGTTTGGACTTGGCTTTTGACCGCGTCAGTTGTGGTTTTCCTGAATTTGCGGCTGTATTCGACGTCGCCGCTTTCGCAACGCAACGACGCAACGCCACCGATGCTGGTCGCTCTGTTGGCTACCAATCGTGTTGCCCTGGAGTCTGGATCACCACGCTCAGTCAGGCGAGACAGTTGGGATGCCTTGGACCTCGAAAACACATAAAAGATACGCCGGCGGAGTCTTGCCCATTGGAGACATCATGGTCGCTTATGCGCATGTTGCTCGTCCCTGGTTTTCACAGCGAGAACACTACCCCACAGCCGAGCACAGGTGCGTGTGGCATTGACGTTGAAAGATCCACGCTTTGTCGATGACCCTGTTGCTGCCAGTGGTCTTGCCATCGATCACACGCCGTGCCCAGCGAAGAAAGACCGTTGAAGGACAACCACAACCGGCAAGTGCTGAGAACAACGGGCAAGTGCTGGGAAGCCTGGGCCAATCGTTCAATGCGGCGAAGAGTCTACTTGGCCATTGCCTTGACCACGGCATCGCCCATGTCGGCTGGCGTTGGTGCAACGACAATCCCAGCATCTTCGAGGGCAGCAACTTTTTCGTCTGCCGTTCCTTTCCCACCGCTGATGATGGCTCCGGCGTGTCCCATGCGTTTGCCGGGAGGAGCGGTGCGACCAGCGATGAAGGCAGCGACAGGCTTGGTCACGTTGGCCTTGGCGAAAGCGGCAGCTTCCTCTTCGGCCGATCCACCGATTTCACCGATCATCAAGATGGCTTCGGTTTGATCGTCCTCTTGGTACATCGCCAACAAATCGATGAAGCTGGTACCGACGATTGGGTCTCCCCCCAGTCCAACACACGTGCTTTGGCCGAGGCCAAGATTACTGGTTTGCCATACGGCTTCGTACGTGAGTGTTCCACTTCGGCTCATCACGCCAATCTTGCCTGGGTTATGAATGTAACCGGGCATGATGCCGATCTTGCACGCACCTGGAGTGATCACGCCAGGGCAGTTGGGACCGATCAAGACAGAGTTACTGGCACGCACTTTCTCGTAGACTCGGACCATGTCCAAGACGGGGACGCCTTCGGTGATTGCACAGATAACTTTGATGCCAGCGTCGATCGCTTCCAAAATCGCATCCGCTGTGAATGGCGGTGGCACGAAGATCATCGTTGCATCGGCGCCCGTTTTCTCGACAGCTTCTTCAACGGTATCAAAAACAGGCATGCCTTCGACGTTCTGGCCACCCTTGCCCGGCGTTACTCCGCCGACCATTTGAGTGCCGTAGTCCCGACATCCAAGAGAGTGAAACGTGCCTGCGTTACCAGTGATCCCTTGGCAAATGACTTTCGTGTTGCCGTCAACCAGGATGCTCATGACCAATTCGTTGTGAAAGAGTGATTGAATTTTGGAGGTTGTTACCAGCGACCACCGCACGGTGATCACAGCGTCGATCTAGCCTGCTGCAGCAGCGACAATTTTCTTCGCTGCGTCGGTGATATCCGTCGCGTTGATGATGTCGACATCGCTTTCTTCCAGCATTTTCCGGCCTTCCTCGACCTCAGTGCCTTCCAAGCGAACGACAAGTGGAACCGTGAATCCGACAGTCTTGCTGGCTTCAATCAAAGCGGAAGCAATCGTCGTGCAACGCGCGATTCCACCAAAGATGTTGACCAGTACACCCTTGCAATTTGGATCGGAAAGCAAGATCCGAAACGCTTCGGTGACTTGTTCTGCATTGGCACCGCCACCGACGTCCAAGAAGTTCGCGGGCTGTCCACCGTGGTACTTGATGATGTCCATCGTCGACATTGCCAAGCCAGCACCGTTGACCAAGCAGCCAATGTTGCCTTCCAGCTTGACGTAACTGAGCCCGAACTCGCTGGCGTGTACTTCGCTCGGCTCTTCCTCGGTCAGGTCGCGAAGCTCCAACAGTTCCTTGTGACGGAACAAAGCGTTGTTATCAAACGTGACCTTGGCATCCAAGGCAATCATTTGATTGTCGCCAGTGATCACCAATGGGTTGATCTCGGCCATTTCGCAATCGTAGTCGACAAAGAAACGACAGATCGCCGGCATGAATTTGAAGGCAGCTTTGGCAGCTGGACCTTCGATCCCTAGCTTCTTGCAAAGCTTGCGAACTTGATATCCTTCCAAGCCAACTGCAGGATCAAAATGCTCTTTAAAAATCTTCTCGGGGGTTTCTTCGGCAACCGTTTCGATCTCGACGCCACCCTCAGTGCTAGCCATCAGCACAGGCTTGCAAGCAGCTCGGTCTAAAACGATGCCCAAGTACAATTCGCGGGCAATGTCACATCCAGCCTCGACGAAGACTTGATTGACCGTTTTTCCCTCGGGACCGGTTTGAATGGTGACCAGGGTCTTCCCAAGCAATCCTTCGGCGGCAGCTTTGACGTCGTCCTTGCTTTTGCAAACCACGACGCCGCGCTGGTCAGGATTGTCTGCGATGGTTCCTTTGCCGCGTCCACCTGCGTGGATTTGCGACTTGACCACCGCGATCGCCCCGCCCAGGGTATCGTAGGCGGCAGCAGCTTCTTCAGGCGTTTTGGCAACGATTCCTTCTAAAACTGGAACGCCAGCTTGGCGAAAGAGCTGTTTGCCTTGATATTCATGAATCTTCATTTTTCGGCGATCTTCATCGACTGGTTGCGAGTCGTTCGGTCAGGTGACGACAAATGACGGATCAGAACAAAGTCTGAACAGAACGAAATATACGCGCCGACTTAGCAGTCAGGAACCATAGGACGATTTTATGACCGATGAATCTGACAAACGGGAAGGGGCTGCCGTCATCCATTTGGACCACAGTGATAACGTGGCGGTGGCAATGCGACCGCTGAAGCATGGCGAGCCATTTTCCCTCGGCAATCAAACCGTGACGCCGCAGGCGGATATTTCGGCAGGCCACAAAATTGCGGTTGCAGAAATCGCCTTGGGGGCCGCGGTTACCAAGTACGGACAACCGATTGGCGTGACGACGGAACCGATCCAAATTGGCCAGCACGTTCATCTTCACAATCTGACCGATCACCACGTCGTTTCGGAAGATCTCGGCGAAATTTCGCCCCCCGATCCCCCGCCTCTGTTGAACCGCACATTTGAAGGATTCCATCGACCCGACGGTCGAGTCGGCACGCGAAACTACGTCGCTTTGATTTCAACCGTCAATTGCAGTGCGACAGTTTGCCACAAAGTCGTCGCAAGGTTTGATGAACAGCGCATGAAACGTTGGCCCAATGTCGACGGGGTCTTCGCAGCCACTCATACCACTGGCTGTGCACTGCAGTATCACGGCATCAAGCACCAAATGCTGGGACGCGTGCTGTCGGGCTACACCAACCATCCAAATGTGGGCGGCTGTCTGGTCATCGGACTGGGCTGCGAGCAGACAACGTCCGGTTACCTCAGTGAACACCATGGGCTTGTTTCACTGTACGCACCGGGCGGCGAAAAGCTGACCCGTGACGATGGGATCCCAATCCTGACGATGCAAACCGAAGGCGGGACGCGGGCGACGATCGACAAGGCTGAGTCGCTGCTGGAAGACGTCCTGGACCGAGCCAACCAGGCGTCACGCTCCACTGCGGACGCCGCTCATTTGAACTTGGCTGTCGAATGTGGTGGCAGCGATGGATACTCGGGACTGTCGGCGAATCCAGCCGTCGGGGTGGTCTCCGATCGCATTGTGGCCTGCGGTGGGACTTCGGTGATTTCTGAAACAACCGAACTTTATGGAGCCGAGCATCTGCTTGTCCAGCGAAGCCGGTCGCCCGAAGTGGCCAAGAAATTGCTGGAGCGAATCGATTGGTGGAAAAAGTACGTCGCGATGTACGGCGGTGAAATCGACAACAATCCTTCGGTAGGAAACAAAGCGGGCGGCTTGACCACGATCACCGAAAAATCACTGGGAGCAGTCTCCAAGAGTGGCTCGACTGCTTTGGAAGCGGTTTATGAGTATGCGGAAACGGTGACGACTCGCGGACTGGCAGTGATGGATTCCCCTGGTTTTGATCCAGCCAGCGTGACCGGCAAAGTTGCTGGCGGATCCAACCTGGTGATGTTCACGACAGGACGCGGCAGTTGCTTCGGGTGCAAGCCAACTCCGGTGATCAAGATCGCGTCCAACTCAGACCTGTTCAATCGACTCCGCGAAGACATGGACTTGAACGCTGGGGTCGTCATCGAAGGCGAAGATCTGCAAAGCGTCGGCGATCGTTTCTTTGAGTACGCACTTGAGGTGGCCAGCAGAACGAAAACAGCGAGCGAAATTTTGGATGTCGGAGACCATGAGTTCATCCCTTGGACGGTAGGACCGACGGTATAAAGAGAGTGCGACCAGGACTTGCCCTGGCAATCGAAACGGGAATTTCCAGGAGAATCCATGACCGACCTACCACGCTGTGTGATCACTGACTTCATCAACGACTCGCTTTCCGTCGAGCGTGACGTGCTTTCGGATGTTGCGAACGTCGAAGCACTCGATGCGTATGACGAAAGCGAACTGGCTGGAAAAATAGAATCCGCCCACGCGGTCATGCTTTATCACAACCTCTCTTTGAGCGCTGCGACGATCAACGCGTTGACAAACTGCAAGCTGATCGTGCGTTGCGGTGTCGGATTCGACAATGTCGATCACGCGCTAGCTCGTGAACTTGGAATTCCGGTTGCCAACGTGCCGGATTATGGCACCGAAGAAGTTGCCGACTCGGCGATCGGCATGGCACTTTCACTCGCTCGCGGGATCCACCGATACAACATGCGGATGCGATCCCAGCCGGATCCTTGGATGTATCACGTGGCGACTCCGCTGCATCGACTGCGTGGAAGGGTGTTTGGGATCGTGGGCATGGGAAGAATCGGCACTGCCACCGCCCGACGTGCCTTGGCGATGGGAATGGACGTCCGCTTTTTCGACCCTTTCAAACCGGATGGATACGACAAAGCCAACGGTGTTCGCCGTGTTGAATCCCTGGAAGAATTGATGAAAGAGTCCTTCATCTTGAGCATGCATTGCCCGTTGAATGAGTCCTCCAAGCAAATGATCAACGCAGAATCGCTGCAGTGGCTGCCGATGGGAAGCTATCTGGTCAACACTGCTCGCGGTGACGTCGTGGATACGGCCGCCATTCCCGAAGCGATCGCCAGTGGCCGATTGGCGGGGGCAGCGATCGACGTCTTGGCCGAAGAACCACCCGCGGAAAGCAACCCGCTGCTCGTTGCTTGGCGAGATCCTGCGCATGCTGCTCACGAACGTTTGATCGTGAATCCGCACTCAGCCTTCTACTGTGAAGAAGGGCTCACCGACATGCGTCGCAAAGGTGCAGAGGCTTGCCGACGCGTTTTGACCGGTGAACAGTTGAGGAATGTGATCAACTAGGGGCAGGGTGGTTTCCCATGAGCAACTACGAAATTCGCGATCCTGACGAGGCACGCCTGCACATCCTGCAAAGTTTGTGGCTGTCTCGATGCGTTCCAATGACAGCCGAGCGAGCGGTCCAAGCCCTGCAGTGGTCGATGGAAGTTGTTTCCGACGGCTCGCCGCTTCCGCCCTTGGGCTACGTTGCCGATGTCGGTTACGTTGCGTTCGGATCATTACGAAGCAATGACCTGACGGAATCGCAAACGGTGACGGGCTTCGACCCAACGGTTTCGCGGCGCTACGAAGACTACGTGCTTGGAAAGCTATATGCCGATTTGAGTTTCGAGCGTGCCAGCGACGCGTTGATGCGATATTCCGGTCGCGACCGAGATCGCGGCTTGGCCTACATGATCAATCAACAGCGAGTCCGCTGTGGCTTCGGTGGTGCCGTCCTTCCGCCCGCGGTGATCAAGGGACTCCTTGGACTGGAGCCCACACAGGTCCTCGCGCAAGCAGTTGCTGCTGTCGAAGAGGACGGTATCGCGCCGTACTTGATCGAAGATTACGAAGCGCTGATCGCAGCCGTTCGCAACACTGGCGAACTACTTGGCCCGGAAGACATTTTCGAGCTCGAGTCGGGAACCGCACTCGCGGAGTTTGGGCAACGGATTGCACTTCGCCAAGTTTTGCAAATGGCTACTTTGCTTCAGCAGGACTTGCCCAGACAGAAGCCTCGTTCGCAACCGCGAAGCTACTCCGTGGCAACCAATATCATGGAAGAGGACCACTACCCTATCGGTGGTTTCACTTCGATCTCGAACCGCGGCACGATTGAAAGCTTGGTGCGAAGCGAACTGGCTTACATTGAAGACGACATTCGCCCCGATCTGTTTGACATCAAGTTTGCACGCAACGAGTTGCTTTACTACTCACGCGACGAGAACCAATTCCTACGTCGAAGGCTGTCGTTCGTCTTCGTTTTGCACCCCGACCTGGTTGCATCACGCATCAAGGATGGGGATTTGCCTTGCCAACGCATCATCTTGCTGTTGGCAAGTCTCTACATCACGGTGCGACAACTCTTGGAATGGTTGAGTGATGATGCGATTCGGTTTGAATTCTTGTTCGTGAAATCGACAGATGACCGCGAATTGGCCGACGAAAAGACGCTGGTCGAAACCTTGCTACGTGAAGAAATGAAACAGGGAACGGTGGTCAGCGAGACGATCGCGGCAACCGATATCGCCGCACGGTGCATCGACATGGCGCGCACTAGTCTTTGCCACACGCTGGCGATTTCGAGCGGCGAAGCCGAATACACCGATGATGTCTCCCTGGCTTCGAGGCTTCAAATCGGCGCGGCGCATCCGACGCTGATTTTCCCCAATGAAGTCACCGACGTGCTCGAGGACGAAGGCTTCGAAGGCTGGAAAGAACAACTGGATCGTCTACTGAAGTTCTGGGTCTAACGTTACACAGAAATCGTCTCGGTGACTCCCGAGGCAGGTGGGCTCGCGGTCGGTTTCCGATCGTAGCTCCCGCCGACGCGGCGAACAAACACGTATAGAGTGAACGTGACCAACAAAATCGAAACGATTGCCGCGGTGCCCTCCCATATCAAGGCTCGCTGCATGTGGTTGACCGGCTCGATCACCGTTTCGAGACGATACTGAACCATCATCAACAGGTCCGCCTTTTGCACCTTTGGCTCCGCCGCATCAGCAGTGAACTGTTGCCCTGCGATGTCTTCCTTGGGAACGGAAATCGGTTCCATCGCTGCAATCCATTCCCCCGCATATGGCCCACCATCAGCCGCCTCGGCGAGCGGATCGAGGTAGTCGAAGTTATCTTTCGCCAGCAATCGCGTCATCACACCTGGTTTCATCTGATACCGATCCTCGACCTTGAGGCCCTCTTTGCGACGCAAGTCCATCAAAGGGTGCTGCAAAATCGTTCCTCGTTCGGGACCGTCTCGAGCTTCGACCAAGACGGCAACCTGGTTGGCGCCCTGCTTGCTCTGCGGCAACTCAAAATCGCCTAAGTTGGTCGTGACCACGAACAACGCGTCTGGCTGACTGCGGTCTTCTGTCAGATAAATTGGTGTGCTTACCGCCACCTTCCAAAGTCGCGTCGCGGTACTTGGAAAAGCGGCCGACAAGTGGGTGGACGACAACGGTTCGGGCTCACCAATGGGAGTCGAATCTTTGGGTAGATCCACCCGCCCGCCATGAAAGTAGGTTCGATAGGAGAAGTTCTTACCAGCACTACTTTCACTACGATCCACTTCTTGCTCGTAAGCGATGCTAAGAATGGTTCCGCTTGTATCGGTCACGAACATACTTGCCAAACGCGGACGACGAGAATTCCGAACGCTGACCGGGTAGCGTTTCAATCGTTCGCTTAGCATCGCCTCCAATTCGACTCGAGCAGGGATGTCCAACAACACCTCTCGCACATCCGTACTGGCGTGCGTGCGTTCTGGAAAACGCATTGCCGCAATCTGATTCAGCGTTGTTTCAACGTCATCATCTTCAAGGGTGGCTTGCAGTTGACCGAGGAACTCAGGGCGTGAAGCCTCGTCTTGGGCGACGCGAAAGTAGCGTTGGACTTCATTTTCCAAAGTGCGAGCAGCGAATGCGGCTGCCAACTGATTGCTGTCGAATGCTTCGGTGCGGAGCGCTTCCTTCAGGCTTGTGCTGGCCTGTCGAATGGTCCGAAAACCAAAGAAACAGGTCGCAAATAGAACGAGCAGAGGACCAACGATTCCCAACAACGTCAGCGGTCGTCGAGCGCGAGTCTCTTTGCGACGATTCAAGTCCTGCAGGATCTGCTGAACGTTGGCATACCGATCCTTGGGGTCAACGGCCAAACACTTCGAGACGACTCGTCCGAGCGCGCGGTCAACACCTTCCCGCTGCAAATGCTGTTCAGGCGGTGGGCTGGAAGCGATGGCGACTCGATAGCGTTCCAACCGCTTCTCAAGTGAGCCAGCTGTATCGATCTCTTCGACGATCGAATCGTCTTTGTAGGGTGGCGTCCCGGTCAGCAAACGGAACATGATCGAACCGACCGCGTAAACGTCCCAACTCGCGTCCGGTGTGGACTTCAAGTCGGCTTGCTCGGGTGCCATGTAGAACAACGTCCCCAGTGCTGGCGTTTGCTCATTGGACAAACGTGATTGCCCGAAGTCGGCCAAGCGTGGTTCGTTATCGTCTCCCAGAAGAATATTGGCGGGTTTGATATCGCAGTGCAGCACACCGCGACCGTGACAGCGGTTCAACCCAATGCAAATTTTACGAAACAGTTCAACGGACTCGCCAACAGGCAGCTTGCCGCGAACCTGCAGCAGGTCTTCAAGTGATCCGCCTTCGATCAGCTCCATCACGTAATAAGGCGGATCGGCATCCCAACCAACCTCCAAGACTTGCACCACGTATCGGTCGGCCGACAATTGAACTAGGTTTTTCACTTCCCGACTCAGCAGCGACCAGTTGACGCCGCCACGATGAAGGTAGAATTTGACGGCGACATTTCGCCCCGTGTTCAGATCGCGTCCAACCCAAACTTGCCCGAAGGCCCCTGCGCCCAAGAACCGGGTCAACCGATATCCCGGAACCTCTGCAGGCGGAGTGGTAGCCTGCATCGACAGCTCCTTGCTTGCCGACCGGCCGCTCGCGGTTTGATACTCGGTTTGTTCGTCTTTCACGCTGACCTTGCCAAAATGCAACCCGTTCGATTTCCGTGCATGCAATGAATCTCCTGTCCCCGTCACACGTTCGATCTATTGTAGCGATCCGTCTTGTCGTCAATGCGATCATGGTAGCGGTGTTTGGCTTTGCCGGAACCTCGGCAGCTCAGCAACCGACCGCCAAAACAGAAGGGAAGGAGTTGCTGCTTCGCGAGTTTCGCCCCAACATCAAACTGAAAGTGGCTGCACATCCCAAGGGCCACGCGAAATTCCCAGCCGTTGATGTCCACACCCATTTTTTCTTCAAACTTCGAAGTAGTGAACAGACGTTAGATGACTATGTGGCCGTGATGGACCGAAACCGGATCGCCGTCTGCGTCTCACTGGACGGCAAACTGGGAGGCTCCTTTGACCAACATCGCAAGTTTCTGTGGTCCAAGTATCGCGATCGATTTGTCATTTATGCTCACATCGACTGGCAGGGCGATGGCAAGGCAGAGGATCCCGCGAGTTGGGCCTGCCATCGACCTGGGTTCGCCGACCGGACGGCAGAGCAGTTGACCGAGGCCGTCGAGAAGGGCGCCAGTGGTCTAAAACTTTTCAAGAGATTTGGCCTCAGTTACCGAAATCCTGATGGCACTTTGGTCAAAATCGATGACCCACGCTGGGATCCGATTTGGAAGCGGTGCGGTGCTTTGGGAATCCCGGTGATCATTCACACCGCCGATCCAGCGGCCTTCTTTGACCCAATCGACGAAACCAATGAGCGTTGGGAGGAATTGAGTCGCCACCCGGATTGGAGTTTCCATGGCAAGGACTTTCCGAGTCGTCTGGAGCTCCTGAACGCTCGCAATCGTGTGATCGCCAAGCATGCGAAAACCAACTTCATTGGTGCACATATTGCCAATAACGCCGAAGACCTGGCGGCGGTCAGCCACTGGCTGGACACGTTACCCAACCTGTACGTGGAGACCGCCTCACGCATCGCAGAGCTCGGCCGCCAGCCCTTCACGGCTCGTGATTTCCTGATTCGCCACTCCGATCGCATCCTATTTGGCACCGATGGCCCCTGGCCTGAAAAGAGAATCCGGATCTACTGGCGGTTCTTCGAGACTCGCGACGAGTCATTTCCGTACAGTGAGAAGATCCCGCCGCCCCAAGGAATGTGGCAAATTCATGGGGTCAATTTGCCGGACAATGTGCTTCGACAACTGTACTTCGAGAACGCGTGCAAGCTGATTCCGGGTGTGGCCGAGCGAGTGGAAGCGTTTCGCACCAAGCACCAACGATCAAGCAACTAGGAATCAAAATGAGCGAACCGACTTTTGCGATGCTGTGTTGCGCTTGCGGCGCCGAAAAAATCGTCAAAGAGGCAATGGCCGCTGATGGCTGGCGATTAGCGTTCTCGCGCCCGGGATTCGTGACGGCGAAACACGATGAAATTTCACCCTTGCCCGAGGGAGCATTCGTCCGCACGGCTTCCAAGTCGATCGGATCGATTCGACACGAAGATGCAAACGAACTGGTCCGCGGATTGATCGAAAAACTTGAATCCACTTATCCAGCGGTGATTCCTTTTGACCAGTTGCACGTTTGGCCCAAGGATCGCGCCCCGATCGGCCGCTTTGACTTCGAGCCCGGTGAAGACGAGGTTTCCAAAGTCGTCGCGGATCAAATCTACGCAGCCTTAAAAGAGAAGTGGTTGCGTTGCGATGCCCCCAACCGAATCGCTCAACCCAGCGAATCTGTTCTCGATGTCATTTTGGTTGAGCCGTCCCATTGGTTCTTTGGCACCCACACCGCAGCAACATGGCCGACCCGTTGGCCCGGCGGCGTGCAACCGATGCACCCCAAGCATCAACCCATCTCTCGCGCCTACTACAAGGCTGCCGAGGCGATCACGTGGAGCGGTTTTGATCTGCAACCGGGCGACCTTGCCATCGAAATCGGTAGCGCCCCAGGAGGCGCCTGCAGCCGACTCCTAGAACTTGGGATGCGCGTGATTGGAATCGACCCCGCCGACATGGACGAGCGGATCATGGGGCATCCGAAATTCCGGCACATCAAAGCGCGTGGTGGCGACTTGCCTCGCAAAGACTTCCGCGGCGCGAAATGGATGCTCGTTGATTCCAACGTCAAACCCGCACAGTCGCTTGTCACCGTTGGAAACATTGTGACCAATCGCCAAAGTGATTTTCGCGGACTTCTAATGACGATGAAAATCGGTGAATACGAATCGGCTGGACTGATCGATCAGTGGGTCAGCAAGATCAAAAAGTGGAATCCCAAATCAATCCGTGTACGGCAACTGGCAAGAAACAAAATCGAAGTCTGCATCGCCGTCGAATTGTAGGCGGCTTGAATGACGGTTTCGCGGTTTACTTTGACGCGAACCGGCAAGAAGAAGAAGAAGAAGAAGAAGCGGAACGAAGAAACTCTAACGGGCCCCCGTATGCCCCGATCAGGCACCGCGTTTCCAGCTTATCCAATCATTCCGCAATCGACTCTGAAATTGCGGCGAAATCCGCACGCGTGCATCATCCCGGGGACTCCGGCAACAATGCATGCGAATTCTGGCTCGCGTGTCCTGAAACGCAACGAAACTCTGAAGACGAACGCTAGAGCTGTGCGGCGTTGAAGGTATCGCCCTGAGCTGGATCACCCGTCTCTAGCCCCAGCATAAACCATCGCACACGCTGCTCGCTCGTGCCGTGGGTAAACGACTCTTGGTTCGCTCGACCAGGTCCGCGACTACGCTCTTGCAGCGTGTCGTCGCCGATCGCCGAGGCCGCTCGCAAGCCTTCTTCGATATCGCCGGCCTCCAGAATTTTCTTTTGACGCTGAGCATGGTGGAACATCACTCCAGCGTAAAAGTCGGCCTGCAGTTCCAGCATCACGGACTTGCGGTTGTACTCTGCCTGAGGGACTCGACCGCGAATCTTGTCGAGTTCGGCAGTCTTCCCCAGCAGGTTCTGCACGTGATGCCCGACTTCATGAGCAACGACGTAGGCTTGGGCAAAATCGCCTGGCGCATTGAGTTGTTTCTCAAGCTGGTCAAAGAAAGCAGTGTCCAAGTAGACTTTGCGATCCGCAGGGCAGTAGAACGGTCCAGCTGCGGCGCTCGCGACACCGCATCCTGAATTCACTTGCGCGGTGAACAGTTTTAGCTTGGGTTCTTCGTACTGCAGTTTGCTTTGCGCGAAGAGCTTATTCCAAACGTCTTCCGAGTCGGCCAATACGGTTGCAACAAACTCCCCCCGTTCCTTGTCACGTTGCGACAACTCAGCAGGCGGGCCACCTGCAGCAGCAGGTCCAACTTCCTGCTGCTTTCGCTGCTGGGCTTGCTGCATGAAGCGTCTCGGATCGCCTCCAAGAAAACCAATGATCATTGCCATGATCAGAATGCCAATGCCACCACCGACGACAGGCCCGGGCCGCATGCCACGAGCGTCTTCGATGTTTTCGCTTTGACGACGTCCGCGCCACTTCATATCACTCTCCGCAATCAATTGCTATCAATCTTTTATGCAGCCAACCTGCGGCACCATTTTTAGGTTCAAGCTCAGGATGTGCTACCGGTCGAAAGCGTTTGGCAGCATCGTTATCGCTGGGAATGTCAGGAAAAACCGAATTTTGCCGGGAAATCAACTCCAAAAGATCAATCTTGCATCAGAACCGAAGGGTACCTAATCTTCCACGCGGACTGTGGACCGTATGTATTCACACCGACTCCAGAACGATTTCCTCTGAATCAGTGAACTGCCATGGAAGGCTCAACCCGCTGGGTGCTGCGATCAATCTTTGTGATTGCGGTCTCCACTTTTGTTATCACTCCGTCGAAAACCAGCGCCGATGAGGCGCAATGGATCTGGGCAAGCGGCAGTTCGCTGCAAGAACCAGTGCCCACCGGTCAGACGTGTTTGTTTCGCAAACAGATCAACCTTCGCGTCCAAGCCGAAGGCAGAATCGAAATATCTGCGGACGACCAGTACGAACTGTACGTCAACGGAAAACGCGTTGGCAACGGTCGTTCCTCGCGCGACATGCAGCAATACAATGTCACGGACTTTCTGGAGACAGGAAAGAACCTGATTGCCGTTCGAGTGGTGAACACTCACGGTGACACTGCTGCGTTGGCTGCGCGAGTCTCGATTCGTCCGGAGAATCAAGACAAGTGGTTCACGTTCAGTTCAGGACCGACCTGGAAGACAAGCATCGATGACAGCCCCATGTGGGAGACCGTCGTATTCAACGATCGACTCTGGGGATCAGCTTCTGCATTTGGAAAACTAGGTGACACGGTGCCTTGGGATCGCGACGTCGATGTCGTGGCCGAAAAACAAACCGATCAACGCGAGCGATTCCAAATCCAAAAAGGCTTTGGAGTCCAGCGCGTCTTAAAAGACGAACAAGTGGGTTCGGTGATCGCGATGGCGTTCAACGAGTTTGGACACATGATCCTCTCGCGTGAAGGCGGGCCACTGATGCTTGTCTTTGACAAAGATGAGGACGGCATTCCAGAACACGTCCGCACGTACTGTGACAAAGTAACTTCCTGCCAAGGAATCCTGGCTCTCAATGGTGAAGTCTTTGTGACTGGTCAAGGTCCGGAGGGCTCCGCGCTTTACCGGCTTACCGACAGTGATCGCAATGGCACACTCGAGCAGGTTCGTGCGATTGTCAAATTCAAGGGCACCGGTGGCGAACACGGACCTCATGGACTGCGACTTGGTCCAGACGGAATGATCTACGTTGCCGTTGGCAGTCACGTACAAGCACTCGGCAAGACAGGTGAAGGCGAGACACTTCGAGACGTCTACGAAGGCGACTTGCTACCTCGCTACGAAGATCCAGGCGGACACGGACGCGGAGTGAAAGCTCCTGGCGGAACCGTGATTCGCACCAATGCCGATGGATCGGTGGTTGAAAAAGTCGCCGGTGGATTGCGAAACGCGTACGACTTGGTATTCCATCCTGATGGAGGCATGTTCGTCCACGATGCGGACATGGAAGCGGACGTCAACACAGCCTGGTATCGTCCAACGGCATTGTTCGATGTCACCGAAGCCGGCGAATTCGGTTGGCGAACGGGCTGGGCAAAATGGCCCGAGTACTACTATGACCGCTTGCCGAATCTGCTGGACACCGGCAAAGGCAGTCCGACTGGCGCGGCCTGCTATGAACACTACATGTTCCCGGTTCGATACCACAATTCACTGTTCTTGGCCGATTGGTCAGAAGGTCGCATCCTGAATGTGCGATTGAAGCCTCGCGGATCTGGCTACATCGCCGACAGCGAAGTGTTCTTGAAAGGACAACCTCTGAACGTGACGGACTTGGAAGTCGGCCCCGATGGTGCGATGTACTTCTGCACGGGCGGTCGCGGAACCGCAGGCGGCGTTTATCGCGTCGTCTACAAAGGTGAAATCCCAGACCGAATGAAAAACATTGGCTCAGGTATCGCTGCCGCCATCCGACAACCACAGCTGGAATCAGCCTGGGCTCGCCAAGAAATTGCGTCGATCAAGCGAGAGCTAGGAGACAAATGGGGCCAACTGGTCGCAGGAGTCGCTTACAGCAATGACAATCCATCACACTACCGAACCCGTGCGTTGGACCTCATGCAATTGTTTGGCCCTGTGCCAAGCGAAGACTTAGTCCTTGAACTCAGTCGCGCCCCCAGCGAATCCGTCCGCGCCCGATCAGCCTATCTGATGGGACTACATCCCGAGGATCGCAGTGCTGAGCGTTTGGTAGAAATGTTGACCGACAGCAACGCACGCGTTCAACGCGCCGCTTGCGAAGCGATGCTGAGAAGTGGTGACCTGCCTGCCACCACCGACGAAATCCTACCGCTGTTGGCCGATGAAGATCGCACCTTGGCATTCGTCGCCCGGCGCGTGCTGGAAAGAATGCCGACCGAAATCTGGCGTGAAGAAGTCCTTGCCAGTCCGGATCCGCGCGTCAGCATTGTGGGCTTGTTGGCCTTGGTCAACTCGGACCCCACCGAGGCGACCTGCTTGGAAGTGCTGCAACGTGCCAGCGAACTGATGACCGAGTTCCTTAGCGACGCTGATTTCGTGGATACGTTGCGACTTTGCCAAGTCGCATTGCACCGCGGGAAAATCGAACCGGCCAAAGTCGCTGCCTTGCGTGATCAGGTTGCCGAAGAGTTTCCAGCGGGCGACAACCGCATGAATCACGAGCTGATTCGTCTGGCTGCCTATTTGCAAGCCGACTCGGTTGCCGAGCGAGCACTGGACTTCATCTCCAGCGACAAGCCAGATATCGACCGAACCTACGTTGCGATGTGCTTGCAGTTCCTGTCTCACGACTGGAACGCAGAACAACGTTTCCAAATTCTGAAGTACTACGAGAACACCGCCAACTCTGCCAAATCCGGCGCCCTGGCGATGTACTTGATGAGCGTCACACGTGACTTCGCTAAATCGCTTTCCGAAGAAGACGTCAAAGCGATCTTGGAGCAGGGAGCCGTGTGGCGAAACGCCGCCCTGGCAGCGATCTACAAACTGCCCCGGCCGATCGATAGCGACACAGCCAAGGTGCTGCGTGAACTGGATCAAAAGCTGATCGCCCAACCGCATCCTGGTGATGTCGAGCGTCGCTTGCGAACCGGCATCATCGCCATGTTGGCAACCTCCAAGGACGAAGAGTCCAGCATCTATCTACGAGGCCTGTGGCGAAGCGAACCCGAACGACGGGCCGTCGTCGCGATGGCTCTGGCACAAAACCCCGAAGGCGAAAACTGGGACTACATGGTTCGCAGCCTGAACGTGCTGGAAGACCAAGCCGCCGATGAAGTCGTCAAAGCACTTCGCACCGTCCGGGTGGCCACCGACGACCCAATGGCAATTCGCCAACTGATTTTGCTGGGTGTCCGCGCCGAAGAACAACAAAGCTCGTTTGAAAACGTGGAACGCCTACTGGAGCATTGGACGGGAATGCAAAGACCCGAGCAGGCTTCGACCTCGATGCGACCTTGGCAGAAGTGGTACGGCAAAATGTATCCCGATCGCCCTGCAGCGACTTTGCCGACCGGCGAAGAATCACGCTGGGACTTTGATCAACTGGTCAGCTACCTGGACACCGACAAAGGTAAGTTTGGTGACCCCAACCACGGGCGAACCGCCTTCCAGAAAGCGAAGTGTGCTGACTGCCATCAGTTTGGGAACTTTGGTCAATCCATCGGGCCTTCACTGACCGGACTCGCCAAACGATTCAGCAAGCGTGAAATCGTCGAATCGATTCTTTTCCCTGCCCATGTGGTTAGCGATCAATACGCCAGCAAGAAAGTTCTGACCCTTGATGGGCGAGCATTGGTGGGCATGGTGATTCAACGTGATGACAAATCGGTTGAGATCCGCGATGCGAATAACCAGGTGGTAACCATTCCGGAATCGCAGATTGACCAGATCTTGCCAAACAACAGCAGCATCATGCCAAGCGGCCTGCTGGACAACTTGACGCTGCAAGAAATCAGCGACCTGATGTCTTACATGGGCGTGGTATCACCGCTTGAGGTGGCTTCACGACCGCGTTAGCACGGTTTTCGACCGCCTGACCGCTCCTGAGCGGTCAGGACGGTGCCGAGCCTCTGCAAAGACTTGGCTTGATACCTTCCCAAGATTTGAATCGGGCGGCAGAATACCCCTTCGTCATCGAAAATTCATTGCCCTTTTCCCCGTTTGGGACTAATCGTGGAACGCCGTCTGCTCACGTTTATCGTCACTTCGACAGCGTTCTTTCTCTTCTACGCCATCTTGGTGCAGAAATTCGCGCCGCCCCCGCCGCCCGAACTGGCCCAGCAAAATGCTGCCGACGCCGGTGAATTAGCCGACGCCGGTGAGATAACCGATGCTGCGGTCGATGGCGATGCTGAACCGGTCGACTCGAGCGATTCCCAATCCAAGACCGACCCTGGCTCCGAGGCCTCAGCTTCCGCGAAAGCGGAGCCCTCGGATGAACCCGCGCTCGTTCGCCCCACTTTGCCCGAATGGATGACCCTGGGGTCGATGGATCCAGCGACGGGCTACTACATGCTCGTGACGCTCAATAGCACAGGCGGGGGAATCGAACGGGTTGAACTGACCGAACGCGTGGAAGACGGCGGGTTCAAGTATCGGCGAGTCGACGTTCGCTATGGCTACTTGGGATACCTTGCCGCCACCAACTCGCTTTCGGTGGACGGAGTCGAAGTTCACGTGGTGGGTCCAGGCACCCCAGCAGCCGATGCTGGCGTTGAGATCGGCGATGTGATCGTGGCAGCCGCAGGCCAGCCAATCATTTCCCGAGACGACTTAACGGAAGCTTTGAAGACGACCAAACCAGGCGAAACGGTTTCTGTCGAAGTGCTTCGAGGCGGAACGGGAACACCGATCGTCTTGAAAGCCACTTTGTCGCACCATCCGCTCGATGTGATTCGATTGGCCCGCGATGGTGGCGACGATCAAGTTGCCGGCAACCTGTCACAGCTCTCATGCTTGATGACGTTGGGGCAGGTCAATCGAAAAGGCGTTTTGACAAATGAACGTGCCATTTCCGGAATCCCCAACCCAGCAGAAATGATTTGGGATGGCGAGACGAAGATAAGTGAAGGCTCCGAGTCCGCTGACTTTTCAGTACAACTCAGCAACCAAGAGATGGCCGCGATCGGCGGGCAAGCCGTCCGATTGCGACGTAGCTATCAGCTGACACCCGGCAGCTACAACATTGGCATGTCGGTCGCTGTCGATAACCTTTCGGATGAGCCTCAAGACTTAGCCTACCGTTTGGAAGGTGCCAATGGCCTGACGCTGGAAGGCTGGTGGTACAGCACCAAGATCAGTCCAAACTTCTCCGGTGCTGCCGCAAGGGACATCGTTTACAAGAACGGAGCCGACGGCCACGTGTTGGTCAGTGGCTACGACCTTCTGAAACGCGCCAAGAACGAACCCAAGGATCCAAGCCACACGATTTTCGCACCCGATGGCGATAGTGCGGCAAAAGACCTGAAATACCTGTGTGTCGACGCACAGTACTTTGTCGCCGGATTCATTCCGTCCGAAGGCCAGGACTCGCTGGTGGGATTCCGACGCGCTGCGGGATCGATCGCCGCGGATGCCGACGAGGTACCGCGACACCAAGAGCGTGCGGTCAATACGAACTTCTTCCTGGACAGTGTGGTACAAACCGTACCGGCGAACAGTTCTGTAAGTGATTCGTTGCAGTTCTTCGTTGGCCCCAAGGAACCGGAACTGCTCGACAGCAACGGCCTGGGCGACTGCATCTACTACGGTTGGTTCTCTTGGTTCGCCAAGATTCTCGGCCACCTGCTACACCTGTTGTCCAATGTTGGAAACTACGCGGTCGCAATCATTCTGCTGACGTTGCTCGTTCGCGGGATGATGTTCCCACTGAGTCGCAAAGCCGCCGTGAATGCACAGAAAATGCAAGAGCTGGCCCCTGAGCTGAAGAAGATCAACGACAAGTACAAGGACGACATGGAGGCCAAACTGAAGGCCCAACGCGACCTTCAGAAAAAAGTTGGCTTCAATCCGCTGGCCGGATGTCTGCCAATGTTCCTTCAGTTGCCGATCTTCATTGGCTTGTACCGAGCTCTGTCAGTCGACATCGAACTGCGACAGGAAGCGGTCTCCGGCAGCACTCAATGGGCATCGAACCTGGCCGGACCGGACATGTTCACCTATTGGGGTGACTGGCTGATGGAATACCTCTCCGGGCGTGGAACAGGTTGGCTTGGTCCCTACTTCAACGTTCTGCCTGTCTTGGTCGTGGTCCTATTTTTGGCACAGCAGAAAATGTTCATGCCGCCTGCGACCGACGAGCAGACGGCGATGACTCAGAAGATGATGAACATCATGACTTTAATGATGGGACTCTTCTTCTTCCGCGTCCCCGCTGGACTGTGCATCTACTTCATCACCAGCAGCCTGTGGGGAATCTGCGAGCGGATCCTGGTCAAGAAAACGCTGCCACCCATGCAGCATTTTGATCTCGCGGCGGCGGATGACGGTGGGGGAGCAGCGGCAGGCCCTGAGAAATCTCAGTCGATTGCGGACCGAATTCGCAGCCAGGTTTCCAAACCGGAGCCTGAGTTCGAGCGGCCCAACAAGCGTAAACGGCCCAAGAAGAAGTAGCGGCTGGCTCTGTTGATTCGACCGCCGAGAGCAGGTTCGCCTTCATCGAAGTGAACCTTTCTGCCTCGGCGAGTCGTCGTAGCTGGCGGCATACCCAGTGATTTCCCTGTTTTCCTAGTCTCATCGTGACAAGGAGGGGAAATCCACTAGACTTGCGGCTATGACCGAACCAAGCAACACATCGGACCACGACGAAGGTCCTCAAGATCCCCCTGTTGAAGCCAATTCCGTGGAATCGATCGCTACTCCGCCCGAAACTGAATCTCTGACTTCTCCCGAAAGCGAGCCAGACAACCCCATGTCTGCGCCGGCAAGAGCGGTGCGTCCACTGGGTGTGGAGCTCGGCCGAAAGCTGGCCGCCGCTGCTGCTCAAGTGGCGATCGACAACAAAGGCATGGATGTGATGGTGCTGGACGTATGCGCCCAATCCGCAGAATTCGACTTCTTTGTCCTGGCAACTGGCACCAGCCGGCGCCAACTCCACGCGATCAGCGAAGAGATTGACGATGTTCTGGAAAAGAAGTTGGGGGATCAGCGAATGGGGCTCGAAGGCTACGACGAGAGTCGCTGGATCGTCCTGGACTACGGCAGTGTCGTGATCCACTTGTTCGATGAAGAGACGCGCGAGTACTACGATCTCGAGTCTCTTTGGGCTGATGGCAAGCCAATCCCGCTCTCCGAACTTGGCATCTCTGACCAAGCGTGAGCCTGATCATCGTTTGGCACCAGCGGCCAAAAGCGTTTGATCATGACTGCCGGAAAACGAGACACCGTTCCAAACTCATCGTCCTCGGATGGCGATGATGTAAATTTCAATTCATTTTCTGTTGGAACCATCAGAGTGGATGGTTGTTGCTATGCATGTTCCAAATTTGTTGCAGAGCTGTTTCTTGGAAGCACTGCAAGGGTTGACTGAAAACCCAGCCACATTCGCCAGCATGATTCGAGCCACCACGGATCCGGCTCACGGTGACTACCAAGCCAACTGTGCGATGCCGTTGTCCAAAAAGCTGGGCGGCAAGAACCCTCGTGAGGTTGCCTCCGAACTGGTCTCAAAGCTTGAACTGGGCGAGTTGTGCGAGCCAGCCGAGATTGCTGGTCCCGGGTTCATCAACCTGAAGTTGAAGGACTCGTTCTTGACCAACTCGCTGAAAAGCATGCTGGGCGACTCAAGGTGTGCCGTGCCTGCAGCGGACTCGCCAAGCTCGATTGTGATCGATTTCTCATCACCGAACGTCGCCAAGCCGATGCACGTTGGCCACATCCGAAGCACGGTGATCGGTGACTCGCTGGCCAGGATCCTTCGGTTCCTCGGTCACAACGTGATCACCGACAACCATTTGGGTGACTGGGGAACACAGTTTGGCATCATCATTTATGGCTACAAACATTTTGGCGACCCTGCGGTTGTCGATGCGAACCCCGTTCAAGAATTGACCAACCTGTACCGAATCGTCAATCAATTGATTGAGTATCGAAAGGCAGTCAACTCACTAGAAGCGTTGAGGGCCGCGTCGAAAGAGGCGGACGCAGCTGTCGAGAACGCCAACGCGGCACTGCAGGCTGCCGAAGCGAAGGAACAAAAGAAGGCCAAGAAAGCGGTTGCCAACGCGGAACGAAAACGAAACGCTGCCGCGGCTGCCGTTTGCTCTGCCGAAGGCAAAATCGCTGCGGTAGAGAATGACGATGACTTGCACGCGAAAGCGGAAGCTCACCCAACGATCGACAAAGCCGTGCTGGCAGAAACCGCCAAACTGCATCAAGGAGATGCCGAGAACATCGCGTTGTGGGAAAAGTTTCTGCCGCATTGTCAGGACGAAATCAATCGGGTCTACGATCGACTGGACATCCAGTTTGACCACACCTTGGGCGAGAGTTTCTACCACTCCATGCTGGCAGATGTTGTCAAAAAGCTACGCGATCAAGGACTCGCTTCGGACAGCGATGGAGCTGTCTGTGTGTTCCTGCCCGATTTCAAGGCGCCGATGATCGTGCAAAAGCAGGACGGCGCTTATCTGTATGCGACCACCGACTTGGCCACCATGCAATATCGACTGGAACAGTTCCAGCCGAACGAAATTCTGTACGT
>JBGCGI010000315.1:0-11415 GCA_045110715.1 Rubripirellula sp. | reverse complement strand
TCGGCACTGTTCTGCTTGCTCAAAAATCGAGACTTCGTGGCCGTCCTGGGCAAGAAAGGCGCCGGTTGCAGTTCCGGCAATCCCGCAGCCAGCGATGGCGATCTTCATGAAACGGCTCTTTTCGTTGCTTTGAGGGAAGGTTTTCCACGGAGGCAGTCTGCGTGTAGTGCAATCTCGACTCGGCGCTGCAATAATGCTGCTCCCTCCCAATCGACCCAACCGCGAATTTCGCCGTCGAACAACCATCCTCCATAGAAGCGAGTCCATCAACAATGCCAAAACTGAATCGCCGTCAATTCGCTGTCACTGCTTCCGCAGTCGTCGCATCAGCTTCAACGCGAAGTTCGTCCGCTCAAAGTCCCAATGAACAGCTGGGCGTTTGTATTGCTGGATTGAATGGGCGTGGTGGTGAGCACATTCGAGGATTCAACAAGGACCCTCGAACCGTGATTCGAGCCATTGTTGATATCGATGAGGAAGTCGGGCAAAAACGAGCCAAGCAGATTGCAGAGTTGCAAGGCAACAAGCCGGAAGTGTTCAAGGATGTTCGCCAGGCGCTCGATGCAGACGGCATCGATGTGCTGACCTGTGCCACACCCAACCATTGGCACGCGCTGATGGGCGTCTGGGCGATGCAAGCTGGCAAGGACGTCTATATCGAAAAGCCGATCAGCCACAACATTCACGAAGGTCGTGCCTTGGTCGCTGCCGCCGAGCGTTATGGCAGAATGTTCCAAACTGGAACTCAGTCTCGCAGCAGCCCGGCTTGCCAGGACGCAGTCAAGTTCATTGCGGAAGGTGGAATCGGCGAAGTCAACTTTGCTCGCGGATTGTGCTACAAGCGTCGTAAGTCGATCGGCGCGCTGGGCGACTATCCTGTTCCTGAGAACGTCGACTTCGATTTGTGGAGCGGACCTGCGTCGTTCACTGACCCCAAAATCACACGCCAGAAGTTCCACTACGATTGGCACTGGCAACGTCACTATGGCAATGGTGACTTGGGCAACCAAGGTCCCCACCAAACCGATATTGCCCGCTGGGGCTTGGGGGTCAATCGCCATCCCAATTCGATCCTCAGCTACGGTGGACGACTGGGCTACCCAGCCGAGCGAAAAGATCCGAAGTACGTTGACGCGGGTGACACCGGCAACACCGAGGTTTCGATTTACGATTACGGCGATAAATGCATTGTCTTCGAGACTCGCGGATTGGATGTTACCGAAACCGCGGGCAAAGAAGTGATGCAGATGTTCGGCGAAGGCAAAGGCAACAAGATCGGCGTGATCTTCTACGGCAGTGAGGGCTACGTGGCGCAGATCAGCTACAGCCATTGTCGCGCGTTCGACAAGGACATGAATGAGATCAAGAGCTTCAAGGCCAACAATGTTGGCGACGCTCACTTTGGGAACTTCATCGACGCCTGTGTCTCACGGGACTACAAATCGCTCAACGCAGATGCGATGACAGGACACTTGTCTGCCGGCGTCAGCCACCTGGGGAACATTTCTTACTACCTCGGAGAGCAGAACAAGGCATCCGTTGACGAAGTCAAAGCTGCGGTCGCCAAGGTCAAGAGTTTGGACGACAACAGTGCAACCCTGGCGCGTACGGTCGAGCATCTCGAAGCTAATGGCGTTGACCTTGAAGCGACTCCATTGGCTCTGGGGCCAATGTTGAAGTTTGACAACGAAACCGAGAAGTTCACCAACAACGACGACGCCAATGCAATGCTGACACGCGAGTATCGCAAGGGATTCGAAGTGCCATCGGCTGACAAAGTCTAGCGTCCAGCGGCAAGGCCATTTGCCTCACACGCTTCCTCCTGTCGAGTTCTTCACGTGTGGATTCGACAGGATTGACGGGGCGAACACGGCTCTCAGCTTAGGAGCTCACGGACGATTGGACTCACAAAGGATGACGATGTCGCGAATCAACTCTCGACGCGGCGATCAGCTTCCCGTTCCGAACGACCAACAGTTTCTGCGTGATCTCCGTTGGGTGGTTGCCAGCCCTTCGTTGATTGAGGGCGCAGCCGCGATGCCCTGCAGCCTGGACGACGTTGATCTGGATCACTTGGCGTCTTTCGTGAAAGCGGCACCCAACTTTCGAGTGGGACGTTACTTTGAACGCTTGGTGCTGTACTACCTTCGGTTCGTGCGGAACGCCGTCGACGTTCAGGATGGCTGTCAGGTGAGGGAGGGCAATCGCACCATCGGTGAGATCGATTTCATGTTCACGGATGAAGTCCACCAGCGAACGCACTGGGAAGCAGCGGTGAAGTTCTACCTGCACCTCCCTGGAGAGAACGCCATCGGTAGCCATTACATTGGCCCCAATGCCGCAGACACTTTCGAGCGAAAAATGGATCGAATTTTCGGTCAGCAACTGCCGCTCAGTCGCGTTCACTTCCCCGACGTGACCGTCCGAGAACCACTGATTCGCGGACGCATCTTTTATCATCCGCTGTTGGGCGGTCCGGCGAAGTTGCCTGATCGGCTTGCCGCGGACCATCTGCGGTCAGCGTGGATGCGTGCCTCCGAGCTAGATCGTTTGCTGAAGTCGGGCACCTCACACCAATATCGGGTGTTGGTCAAACCCTATTGGCTAGCTGAAGAATCCGGCGATGGCTGCAGTCCGACTTTGACTCGTTCGGGTCTGATCGAGCAGCTCAATCGACACTTCTTCGATTCCGACCAGCCGGTCTTGATCTGTCAATTACGGAACGCGGACAGCGGCTTGATGGAAGAATCGGAACGCGTCTTTGTCGTGTCGGATCGCTGGCCGTCCCAGTGAAAGCCTCTTCGAGAGCTGTGATCGTGTGAACGGCCGGGTGCCGAAGCTTTTAGCGATTGGCCTGTGTGAGCTGCGTCACAAGGCTAGCTTGCAGAGAGCAGCGCGAGTCGTCTCGCTGAGTACGACTCTGTTGCGGGAGTGAAACGCTAGTTCAGCTCTTTGACGCGGACGTTCTTCCAGAGGACTTTACCTTTGTTTCCTTTGTGGATTTGCAAGCTGAAGAATCCTTTGGCGTACGTTCCATCGTCGATCCAGTGAGCGACGGGGACTCCATTGATCCAAGTTTTGACTACGTTGCCCTTTGCTTGGATCGTCAAGCGATTCCATCCGGTGCGATCGAGTGCGTCGCGGGCGGCTTGGTGTTCTTTCAGCCACAGTGGGTAAAAGTAGCCGCCACAGCTTTGCCCATAGATTCCGCCTGACCAATATCGGTCGCCGGTGATTCCTTCCATTTCCGCCTGTGGTCCGAAGACGGTTTCTTTGTCGCCATCGGTCTTGATCTGTGCACGAAACATCACGCCCGAGTTGCCATCGACTTCCCACTTCATGTCGCAACTGAAAACGAAGTCCGTGTAGTCCGACTTCTCTGTTGAGAGGTAGGTGCTGTTGGATCCAGGGACACAGGTTCCGACGACCAGATCATCTTGCACCTCGAACTTGCAAGTTCCGCCCTTGGGTGCCCAGCCAGCGAGATCCTTGCCGTTGAACAATGGCTCGAAGCCGGACGTTAAATCGGGTTCGGCGTCCGTGTTCAGCAGCATCTCGTCGGGCTTCGGGATGTTCTGCTGCTTCTTGTACTTCTCGTGCCACTTGCTTTGCACGGGATCCACTTCTCCGGCCGTTGAGACGGTGCAGGTCAGCAGAGCGATGATGATAAGGGTTTGAACGGTCGCGATTCGTAGCACTTGGGGCTCCGGAGGATGGGGAGGTTTTCGTGGCAAGGAATTCTTGCGGGGAGTTTCACAACTTAGCAGGCTCTTGCCACGTATCGTAGTACGCCGAGTCTTGCCGATCCACGAATTTCTCGGACCGTGTTTCACGTTGCCCGCTGCGGGGAATCGACATTTACGCCCCCGCCAGCCAACCACTAGGGTCTTCATCCTGTCCGTTGTGTTCCAAGAGATTTCTGACCTTGCGTGTTCTAATCAGCTGCGAAGTCGGTGGCGCTGACGTGCCCGACCGGTTCATCGCCAAGAAGTGGCGTGACTCGCTGTCGGCTGCGCCCATGCCAAGTGTGGGCCAACGGAAGAAATCACTACGGGCAGGAAGTTTGCCGCCACGGTTATCATGCGACGAGGGGGCCAAGCACTTTGTGGCTGCGCTGTCGCGTCCGCTGAACGCGACCGTGGTTGCCAATTCGTTTTCACCGGAATTGATTGAAGTCTCGCGATCGCCCCATCATCAACAGCTCTTTCCACCCGCGACGCGGAAGTGGTCGGTGGCGGATCGGAAGCACTTGATCGACGTGGTCTACGATCCCTATCGGATGAAGCTCCGCGAAACCTTGCGAGGCATGCTCATTCAATCGACGCGAGTGCTGCATCTTTCGGTGAGAACCTTTCCACTGAAATCGCCCGGCAAGAAGAAGACACTGCGGCGGGCTGACATGGGGCTGCTGTACGATCCAGCCTGTGACAGCGAAGTCGATTTCTGTTTGGATTGGATCGACGATATGTACGACGAAGTCCCGATGCTCCGCGTGCGACGCAACTATCCGCGCCGCGGTACGCATGACTGCATCACAAAGGCAATGCGAACTGAATTTGGCGGCGTGGGCTACCTTGGTGTGGAGGTGCTGCTCAATCAAGCCTGGGCAGGAAGGCAAGTTGCGATCCGTGACGAAGTGATTGCAGGAATCTGCTGGTCACTACAGGGCTTGCTTGGCGAAGTCGAGTCCGCAGCCGCTTGAGACTCAATCACGTCACGCCGGCGGATTCAATCGTCTTTCTTTCGCTTCTTGCTGAGCCATCGTTTAACGGAACTGCCTGCCTGATCTGCCATCGACTGTTGCGACTTGTCGATGATACCGTGCTCTGTGATTTTGGTGATGCCCTCACGGATTTCGCGGCCACAGTGGTGGCAGGCGACAGGCGGCTCGGAAACTTCCCTGGAACACTGGGGGCAGAAGTACTGAATCGTTGGCCTCATGGCGGCTTCAAAAAGTCCGCCTACTTCGGATGCCGTGAACCACGCCGAGTCATCTTTGCGCAATATGGTCTCGCGAACGACTTGACCGCGACGGACCAACTCCAGCAACTCAGCGGGCTTGAACGGCCCAAGGTCTTCGGATCCTTCCTTCTGCTGTATAAACCACTTAGTCACGAATCAACCCATGCTCCCAAGATAAGACTATTGCCGCCAATGGCTAGATCGCTTCGATATGCAAACTGCGTCGCCGACGTTCCTTGCGACGGATGTCGTCGATCAGTCCCGCAACATCTTTGACTTCTGCGATGCCAAGCATCGCCAGTGTCGGATGTGTGCGGTCACTGCCTGTCAAGACAATCGTTCCAACACCAAACATACGCTGGACAGGACCTTGAGTAAAACTCACATCGTCGATGTCGATCACTTCGATGCGATCTGTCTTACGAGTCAAGACGCCCGTCTGATGAATGAAACGCTGTGTTGTTAATTGATAATGTACCCCTAATCGTCGCCAAGCGTATCGCAGTCCACCGATCAGCCAGATCAACACGAGAAGGATGAGCGCGATGCTCAGGGGAAGTTCGGTGACAAACGGGACGACGAGTAGAACAATGCTGGCGATCAACATCAGTCCCCACGTGCCAATCATTGCTTTGGGACTGTAGCCGCCACTCCACAAGTTTTCCTCTTCCTCAAAGTCTTCCAAATCTGCTTTTTTGGAAGCGACATTTTGGCGAAACTTGCTGGCAGCGCTCTCTTCGGCGTCCAGAGGCGTGCCCTTGGTTTCCAAGTCTCGTTGGCGCTCGGCTTGTTCCTGATCGTCGTTCATACGTTCTTGATGGATCGAGTGTTCGTGGGGCGACGCTTCTTGCTCAATAGATGATAGCAGTTTTGCGTGCACGGCGAATCCATTGGATGGCTGAACTTCAGATTGTGACGGTTGCCAATCCACCGGCTTCAACGTCTAATTGTTAGACGATTCCGGCAATTTTCAAGGTGTTCCATGCGTTGCCCCTACTGTCACGTCGACAACGATCGCGTCCTCGACACCCGAATCGCCGAAGGCGGTTACATGGTGCGGCGCAAGCGGATTTGCAACTCCTGCCAGCGAAGGTTTGCGACTGCCGAGAAGATAGAGAAACTGAGCGTCCGCGTGGTCAAGTCAGATCAGACGCGTGAGCCTTTGGATCGAGAGAAAATTCGACGCGGAATCGAGCGTGCTTGCAGCAAACGCTCGATTGCCAGTTCCGTCGTCGAACGCGTGGTTCAAGACATTGAGACCGATATCTATACCAGCTTCGAATCGGAAGTGACGTCCGAGCAGGTCGGTGACATTGTGATGACGCACCTGGCCAATTTGGATGAAGTTGCCTACATCCGGTTTGTCAGCGTGTATCGCGAATTCGATGACGCGCAGGACTTCGTCCGAGCGATCTCAAAGATCATTGGCCCCAAAGTGGTTGGCTAAGGTCCACTTAGGGGTTCAGCTTAGAGCATGGCCCGTTGGTTTCGCTTCTGGCGCCGGCGGGCGATTCAGAACCATTGCGACAAGGTTCTGCCGTCCGACCTACAATGGACCTCTTGATTGACACCTTCTGCCATCAGGTTGAACTTTGCCACGACGTATTCGCCCCGCTTCACCAATCCGACATCTGTCGGACGCCGGTTGCTTTGCTTCCGATGGCGAAGATGAAATCATTGCGCTGATCGATGTTAGCGGACGGCCTGGAAAGGATGGCCGCGACGGACAGAGTTTTCATCACCCACCTCGATCACCGGGGACTTCGGGCCGGCGCGGTGGAGATGCGACTCCAGCGCACCACGGGCAAGATGCTGGTGTTGTCTTATGCGCGCTAAGTTACTCGGGAGGAGATCGCCGTACTGGTCAGTTGGTGATTCGGGGCCAAGTGGACACTCCCGCTGATCCGGTTCGCGAGATCGAGCAGGGGCTTGTGATCCCGCAATCCGGATTCGTTTTCATTCGCGGCGTGGGCGGTGACGGCGGCGATGGTGGTAGCGGTGGCGATGGTCAACCCGGAAGTGTTGGCTACCGAGGCACAAATGCGACGCGATACACTCGTGGCACTAACGGTGGTCCAGGCGGCCACGGTGGAAATGCAGGTGGGCCGACCGACGGTGCTGACGCGGGTCACGGCGGCCTTGTGAACTTGGTCGTCGATCATCGCGACTTAGGTTTGCTGATGTTGATGAAGGGGCACTTGGACTCCGGCAACATCGGGTTCGCAGGAGTGGGAGGTCGGGGAGGCCGTGGCGGGCGCGGTGGCCCGGGCGGCAGCAGTTACCATTGGACGGAGACGCGGACCTATCGCGACTCACAAGGCAAGACCCAGCGGCGGACAGTTTTTCGTTCCAACCCCGGTGGTGTTTCAGGACGCAATGGACGCAACGGTGCAGCGTCGGGCTACCGCGCTCACGATGGCAATCCTGGAACCGTCGGACGCCTCAGTATTTCTGTCATAGGACCTGGTGATCGTCAAACGGAATACGACTCGCCGTTCAATCTCGAGTTGGTCAACTTTGACGTCGCGCGCGAGTACGGCGTGCTGGAGCCAGATAGTTTGGTTTCCATCGACAACGTCGTGATTCGAAATTGCGGTGGTATGCCAACGCCGGACAACTACACCGTGCGGGTCTATCTTGATTCGGATCGCTGGATGGTTTGCGATCACGTCGATTTGGTGATGCACCGAGCGTTGGGACCGGGCGAGACGCATCTCTTCGATCGCAGTGGCCTCCGCGTGCGATTGGGTGACTACACGGTCGAGCAACCGCGCAAACGTGCGTTTCGGGTGCGGCATCCGGTCAACCCTCACGCCCGGTTGGAAAGCGGGATTGGACGCAATTTTCGCCAGTTCGAGAACAGCCAGGACGTTCATCTGCGGTTTCCGATTGAGCTGACGGCGATCGCCTCGCTGAATAGCTTGGCACCGGGCGAATTCACGCGAGTGATCTGGGCAGTCAAGAATGTGAGTCAGGAGACGTTCGACCAGAAGTATCTGTATCGAGCCGTTCAATCCAGCATTCGTTGGATCGGAGGGGACTTGGACACCAAGCATCTGAAGTTCTTGGATCACCAAGAGACGCCACGAGATATCGTGGAAACGCCTTTCGTTAAACCGATTCCCGATCTTCGACCCGGCCAGTCGACGGTGATCGAAATGCGAATTGGTATCGAGGAAGCAGACGAGATTGTGCCCTATCAGGGATTCGCGATCGGCGTTGATCTGGATCTTCAGCGTCCGAAATCGAGCGAGCGACACGACCAGTATCGATGCGTGGACTACCGGAAAACATTCATTCGTGTCTCTGAACGCTACGTCCGCGACAAGGACTCTCGGTTCTTGCTGGTCGCCAATCAACGCACGACGGTCAATGACATCGAGAAGTGGACGCAACTTGCCGACTACTTTGGAAGCGACTTGGACGTTTGGGATGTTTCCTACTACGGTTTTTTGGATCTGGTGCGAGCGGTCGACAAGGACAAGTCGTTGTTGGAGCAGTGGCGGGGAATGACAATCATCGTTCCCAACAACTACTACCAGACTCCCAACGGCACGACCGTCGCGTTTCAACAGTTGGCGAAATCGCAGTTCCTGATCGCAGCAGCCGACTTTGACATCAACTTTTATATCGTTGGTGACTCGCGAACCGGTGGCGAGTCCATGATGGAGACATCATTGATTCCGGTGGACAGTGTGAAATCGCCTAGTCAGCTGAAGAATCAAAAGGACTTTCTGAGGTCCGTTAAGAAATGGAACAAGTACATCGAAAGTGCGCAGGAAGTCGTTGGCGGTGTGACCGGTGGCTCGCGTGAGTTCGCCGACGTCTCGTTGGGGTCCGTTCATGAGTTCGATATCGAGCAACGGACGATCCTGTTTCAGCCCAAGCAGAAGTGGCTGGAGAAACGCGCCAAGAAGCTAGCCAGGAAGTTGCAGAAGGATGATCCGCTGCATCGCTGGGTGATTGTGCACCGCTATGACACTGGCGACACGGACACGGAGTGGGGTTTCTTCAAAAAACGGAAGGTCGGAAAGCTCGAGGTGCGGCGAACATTGGACGCCACCAAAGGTTCGGCGGTCCTGTTTGAAGTCGATGGAATCGATGCGATTGATCGTGACTTCATTCTCAGCAAGGCCAACAAGCACGGTATCTTCATGGCGCTGAAGTTCGAGGACAAAGTCGATCGCTTCATTCGATTGGTCAGTGAACGCTTGTTTCCAAGGTTCTCGGAAAAGTACGTGGACCGACCGCTGACGGACGAGGAGGTTCGGGCGATCGGCAGTGAGTTGGTGGATTCCATTTTGGTGGATATCTTCAACGAACAAAAAGTAGCGCGCGAGGCAAAGACTTGGGGGCGTTCCGGCGTCCGCGCTCTGACCCCGAAGCTGAACTACTTGGCCGAACGGTCTCTGAACTACGGCGTGACTCACGAGCAAATGTTGGCGAATGAGTCAGGGATGGACTTGCTGTACGACTTGATCGCGAACGTGCAGTACATGGCCGAGGCCTCCACGACCGTGTGGGACTCTGCGCTGCTTCCAACCTCCTTTTTCAAGCGGGGGCGAGCTGTTTCGAAGTACATGCAAAATCGTACCGAACGGATCGTCAGCAGCATCTTTGGTCGGAAGTTGTCTTGGTGGGACAAAATGACCAAGCCAGATGACGACTATGATCCATTTGGAGGAAAGAAGAATAAGTCGCCTCAGGGCGTGGAGCGCGATATCGCGGACACCGAAATCAGTAAACGTCAGGATCGGTTGCGAGAATCGAAGACCGAATTAGAAAAGTACTCGGTCGCGCAGGCGCACAAGGGCCTGACCTATGATCCCGAACTTCTCGCCAAGAGCGTGAGGGTGATGTCAGGAGAACAGTACGATCAAATCGTCGCTCAGGAAGCGAGGGCAGCCAAGCATCGTTATGAGACCGAGCGTTCGGTTCGAGCAAAACGGGAGGACTTGCTAGTTCCGATCGAACAGACGAAGGCGACGGCCGTCGAGACCCCCGGCCAAGTCACCACGCAACAGTAGTGCAGCAAACGAGTCGGGCGTGTAGGTGAGCCGCCTAGCCGCGAGGTGTCTCACGCAAAGACGCTAAGTCGCAAAGGCCGAGTCGGTCGAGGCATTCAAGACCGCTCGCATCCGGGTTCTTTGTTGACCAGTTCAGTGGCCCGGTTTCTCATGCGATCACGGCTGACGCAGGAGCTTTCGCCTAATTCAGTTTGACGCGGCAGAGGTAGCTGTCGGCGGTAATGTACAGCGTTTTTCCGTCGGTATCGAAAGTACAGTTGCTGGTTCGGCCGCCGGTGATCAAACGCCCCAAGAGTTTGCCGGCTGGGGAGATCACGTAAATGCCTCCCGGACCGCTGCCGAAGATCGTGCCATCGGCGGCCACTGCCAAGCCATCCGGTAGTCCCGGAAACTCGCTCATGTACTTCTTTGCGTTCAGGATCACTTTGCCTTCGCCGAGTGTCTTGTCTTCGCCAATTGGGAATGACATCCAGATTGGGTTGTCGGGATCACTTTGCGCGGCATAGAGCGTTTTCTGGTCGGGAGACAGGCCGATTCCATTGGGCCGCGTCAACTGCTTGGTCAGCAGCGTCAGGCTGCCATTGGGATCCAAGCGGTAGACGCCACAGAAATCGAGTTCACGGCGCGGATCGGAAGCACGCTCGGGCAACCCGTACGGAGGGTCGGTGAAGTACAGGCTGCCAGCGCTATCGAACACCAAATCGTTCGGGCTGTTCAGCCGATTTCCTTGGTAGTTGTCCACCAAAGTGCGTTTGCCGCCGCCTCGAGTTAGAACCGAGACTCGCCGATCGCCGTGTTCGCAAGCGGTCAGGCGACCTTTTGGATCAAGCGTCAATCCGTTGGAGCCGGGCTCCAGTCCATAGTAGGAGACTCCGGTGTATCCACTGGGTCGCATGTGCAGCGAAATCCCAGAGTCCTCGGACCATCGGAAGATGCTGTTGCGAGGAATGTCTGAAAACAGCAAGTGTCCGCCCGCTTCGCTGTCGACCCAGACGGGGCCTTCGGTCCATGTGAAACCGCCAGCCAAGACTTCCACCTTCGCATCAGCGGGAACCAGTTGATCAAGGGCTGGGTCCAGTCGTTCGATCCTGCCGATTGTGGCGGGAGTTTGAGCGAGGGCAATCGCCGTGAAGGGAATCAAACAAATCAGACTGGTGAATACACGCATGGCTTCAAACGTAACGAGTTGGAGTAAACCGCAAGATGTGACGGGACTTGGAAGTGGTACCCGGCCATCGAATCGTCTGGTATGGAACGGTGGCTGGGAGCGTTGGAATCCAACGCCAGGACTCAATCAACCGCTTGATTGTACTTGGGCGCCGAGGCGAATTGCACCTGTCACTTTGCGATCGCGACCAGGTACTCTTGTCTGTTTCCGCCATTGTCGACCGCATGACGCAAGATCAGGCGTCCGTCGGCGTAGATG
>JBGCGI010000314.1:0-7945 GCA_045110715.1 Rubripirellula sp. | reverse complement strand
TCGGTGAAGTGCATGCCGGGCACTTTGGTCGGGATCGTCCCGAATGGCCCACGGTATTCGCTCTGAGCCAATGGTTTGGGATCGTAGGTGTCTAAGTGTGAACATCCGCCTGGCTTCCAAACCATGATCACGGCCGTCTTCTTCTCAGCACCCTCCCGAGGACTCGCCGCCCGCAAACGCAGCATGCCGGGCAGGCTCAGGCTACTGAATCCCGCCAATCCCATTCGCATGAAACTTCTTCGTCCGGATCTTCCGAAACCGGCAGCGTCAGGGCCTGGGCATCTTTTCTTAGAGTTGCTCATTTTGTCTCTGCAGGATTGACCCGGATCGAAATGGGTTCGGACACAACGATATCCACGATGTCTTTCTGTTTCGCCAGCTTTTTCGCAGCGGCAAGCTTCTTGGTCACCGAACTCACGATTGCCGCAGAGGCTTGCTGCTTCGCCTTGGCTTTCTTGATCGCGGATTCCATGGCGGGTTTCTCAGCCTCGGTGACACTTTTCAGTTCCGCCGCCAAACGCTTTACCTCGGCGTCGATCGACACCGCATCACGCTTGGCTGACGCCAGCAGGGTTTCAGCGACCCCCACCGCATCCGGGTTGTGACTGTACTTCGCAACCGCGCCCCCGTAGAACGCGATCTGATAGTCGCCAGGCTTGGTTTTGAGCTTCGCTAAGTCCAGCGTGACTTCCGAGTTGTCCGACGTCAGTGACAAGTCGAATTTGGGATTCTTTTCAAACCCCGCCCCCATCGTACTCAAGCTCATGGTCGCTCCGGAAAACTCACAACGGCGCTGGTGGACAAGAGCAATCTTCACGGATTGACCAACCGTCGCTTGAATGACCGTCTTGTCTTTCGCAGCGATCGACAAGGGCGCTGCTTCGCCGCTGCCAACGGATACCGTCACATCGGCAAGCAATCGTGGAGCAGGAATTTCATTGCGATGGTTGGTCACAGGCCACGACATCGATGCCAAATGACAGGTCCGTGTGACCGTTTGTTCGCCAATCTTGGATCGTCCGATCAGCTCTGCCTTACTGATTCCCACCGGTGCATCTGCAGCAGCAGTGACCAGCAACATGCCACGCGACTGGCCTGCGGCGAGCTTTAAGCCAGCCGAGGTGACGCCATCGGGAAGGTTCGCCATTTCCAAATCGATCTCTCCTGCAAAACCATCACGACGAATCGCAACGACCTCCAACGCGATCGTCGCGCCCGGTCGCAGCGCCATCGGCTTGGACAATGCGTTGCGATCGCCATTTCGCAGTCCCATGTGCAACCCCCATCCCACCAACGCAAAGTCGGGCGCAGCGCGGCGGACGATCAATCGATAGACATTGCGAGGATCATTTCTCGTGCCTCCAAACAGATCCGAGATCTGCAATCGGTGGATACCGTCTTGCTTGATCTCGAATTTGCCCAGCACATCGGAAGAACCAGCGTTGTAGGGTGGGCCGTCGTAGGAATATCCGTTGCTCGAGACTTTCACTGGACTCTTGATATCGGAGAGTTCGGCCACGTCTGTCAGCACCGGAATTTCTGAAGAGGTGTCAACATGCTGGACGATGACCGACGGATCGGTGGGCAAACCAAGACGTTCGGACGCCACTTCGACCCACCAAACCTCGCCCTTCTTCGCAGCAAACTCGTAGGTGTCGACATCTGCCGCGACCGCAAAACTACCCATCAAGTCGCATGGTAACTCGATTTGCTGCGGTTGATCGTTGTTGGGCTCTACCTCTTTAAGATTCGCTTCTGCGGTCAAACCATGCGGCGGCCACGAGAACGCGCTGACCTTGTTGGTGGCTGGCGGTCGAGCAACGACATCGCCCGGCTTTCCCTCCCTTAGATGCAGCCGAAAGAAGCACTCGCTTCCGCCTTTGAAAGTCAGTTCGTGGACTTTGACCAAGTCGTTTCCGCCGTCAGGCACCGTGAAATCAATCCCACCTCCGCGCAGGTCCACCACCAAGTCGGCTCCCGATTCATCAGCAACGATCAGGACGGGGTTCAGTTTTGATTCGATGCCTTTGGCAGCACAGTCGACGATCAAACGCTGGCCTTGTTTCGCTGCAAAGGAGTAGTGATTCACGCTCCGCGCTGGAATCGTTGCATTGCACACCGAGTTGATCGTGATCGGCAGGGCCGTCGCCACGGTCGTGCAACTCTTTGTCTGTGTGAGTTCGGTCAAGTTCCCCACACTGAAGACTCTCGACGCTGACAAGCCGAGTCTCGTCATCACGCTGGCTTCATAAATTCCGGCTGGGCAAGCCGCATCTATCTTCACGGGGTAGCTGTTGTCTACAGGGTCACCTTCGGCATTTACCTGTTGGGTCGCAGTGATCAGCGGACTGGAGAAGTGCAGCAACGATGCATCCTCGATGTACTGCCCTGTGATCGAAACCTCGACCTCTGTTCCGGCTTTCCCGCCCATCGGCATGGTTGTCAGAAGCCGGGGGGCTGGCAGGCATACAGACTGCGCAAACAAAGCGCTGGACGCGAACGCAAAGAACGCGAGTGATGTTACTCGGATGAATCGATTTCGTTTCATGGTCACGCTTAGTGATTGAACAAGAATTCTTTGGTGTTGATCAGAACCCAAATCAGATCTTCAAGACTCTCTCGGGCAGCCTTGGTCGCTTCGACCTGCTTTCCGCTACTATCGAGACGAGCTTCCGCCAAGTACGCCTCGGCGGTCGCAAGTTCCTCGGGATTCGGCTCTCGCGAAAACGCGATCAGGTATAAGTCGCGAACTTTCTCGGCATTGGCACGTTTGTCTGCTGCCAACCGCCGCGCTGTGCCACTGGCTGTAGAGAGTTTGCTCTTAATATCAGACGCGTTGATCAAGTGCAGGCTCTGAGCCAAGCTTGCCGACTGAACACGCTCGCATTCGCAGACACTCGAGCCCTCAGGTCGGCCAAAGACTTTCAGGAACGGGGAGGCCTTGTTGTAGCTATTGTCAGGCAACGCAACCGCACGCGTGCCGACGGGAAGGTTGGCGAAACTCGTTTGAGCGCCGGTGAGATCGTCGATCGCGTCCAGCATCATCTCAGCTTGTAATCGACGCGGGTAGTATCGGGAATAATTCTGACGGTCTGCCAAGTTGTGATCATTGGGAACCGAACTGAGTTGATACGCCTGTGAATTCGTGATGACCCGAACGAGTTCTTTCAGGTCGTATTCGGTCGAGAGAAAATGATCTTCCAAAGCGGCCAACAATTCAGGGTTGGTCGGCGGATTCGTATCTCGGATGTCGTCTTCAGGCTCGATCAGCCCACGCTTGAAAAAGTGCTTCCAGTAGCGATTGACTAACGATTTCGCGAAGAATGGATTGTCTGGACCGCTCATCCAGTTCGCCAACTCGAGCCGAGGATCCGCGTCGGCGGTGATCTCGCCCACCTGATCTCCGAGCGCTGCTGGCTCGATCTGAGCACCGGACTTGATGTTCTTCGCCGTCGCCTTGCCACGTTTGTGAAAGATCAGATCCTCGCCGGCAATCCCGGTCGGCTTGCGTCCAACCTGACTAAAGAACGCCGTCAACGCATAGTAGTCATCTTGGCTCCAACGCTCGAACGGATGGTGATGACACTGTGCACACTGCATTCGCACGCCCAGGAAGAGTTGGGCAACATCTTCCATTTGTTGCTTGGGCTCTTTGACGCGTTTGTACCAAGCAACTGGCGGGTTTGCGATCACTGTCCCGGTGGCAGCCAACAGTTCGCGAACGAGTTGATCGTAGGGCACGTTGGCAAGCAAGCTGTCACGCACCCAGGCGTGAAAGGCAAAGTTGGAAGTGATGTCGCTGGCATCATCACGACGATTCTTGAGCATCGCGGTCCACTTGTTCGCAAAGTAATCCGCGTAGTTGGGACTCTTCAAAAGGGATTCGATGGCTTGCTGACGCTTGTGCGGATCGTCGCTGACCAGAAACTGCGTCGACTCCTCAGGTGTGGGCAAACGCCCCGCAATGTCCAAGGAGACTCTTCTCAGGAAGGTAGCGTCATCACAAACAGGTGATGCTGGGATGCCAAGTTCTTTCAAGTTTGCAAAAACAAGTTCATCGATGAAGTTGTTCGGGGGCGGCGTCTCGCCAACTTCAGCCCCCAGTGGGATCGATCCACTGTAGACCGCGACCTGCCCTTGGTAGCGAACCATTACCGCGACATTCCCTGGTATGTCATGAGCCTGGACCAATCCGAAATCGTCGACCTCGGCCAGCGCCGTCTGATTCGATTCAAACAAGGCAATCTTCGTGATGTCTCGTTGGCTGCCGTCTTCGTAGTGCGCGAAAGCTCTTAATTGCTGCTTGGTTTGCGCTTCCAGTTTTCCGCGTGCAGGCTCTACGGTGATCGAAGCCAGCGTCAGATCCTTGTCGATCGTGTACGGTGTTCCTTGCCGAATCCAATTCAATAACACGCGATACTGTTCGGAGCCCACTGGGAATTTTATGCCGCCACGGTGAGGTATTTCGCCGGAGGCTTTCTGCAGAACGAGGCTCTGTTCAGGGACTGCGGGAAACAGTCGCCGACCACGCCCCTCGAGGACCAAGTGGTCATAGTCTTCTCGCGGCTCGAACCCTAGCAGCGATAACTCGAATCCGTTTTGGCCACCACCCGCCTTCGCGTGACATACACCTGAGTTGCAACCCGCCTTGGTCAGCAAAGGCATCACATCGTTGACGAAACTGACCGGCTTGCCGGATACGCCGGGCTCAGCTGCGAAAGCAAGTTGGGACAGTCCAAACGACCACACCACGACTGTAAAAAACAGACGCATCGATGGACTGCCGCGATCAAGAGGAGATCTGGGCGGGAGCATGCCGGAGGGTGGGAAATAAGGCGGGATTCGTCATCGCGAACGAGCTACCAGTTTAACCGAAGGAGGCGATGAATACAAAGTTCAGTGAAAGCCTCGAAACCAGCATCAAAACGCCAGTAAAAAGGCTGAACCTCCCCCGCTTAGCGGTTCACCTCGAAATTCAAGATCCTGATCGCATGCCCCTCGCTCTTGTGATGCGAGTCCTTCGAAATCCTTAACGTCAACTGATGAGTCCCACTTTCCAGCCCGGCGCCTAGCATGACGCTGCGTGGGTAATGCAGCTTCTCGCTGAAACGATGATACAGATCGGCGGTATTGGTTTCGCCTCCATCAATCGAGTACTCGACCTTGCCCGCGTCTGGACCAGCAAGCACGAACATGCCGACTGCATTTCCTTCGAAGGACAGGTTCAACTCGGCGCCAATCTCGGAAGAAGCCAACAACGGCTGATTTTGAAATCGCGGTCTCATCGCGCCAGCCATCTTTTCCCATTCGGGCGTTGCATACTTCCAAGCAGCGTCCGTCGTCGCCGTTGACGGATTGACCAGGTTCGCACGAAAGTAGCTGGCAGTATCCAACGGTTTGCCCAATCGCTTCGGCTGTGGCAATTGCGCAATCACTTGCGCAAGATGGGGATCGGCGGACCTTGACCAAGCCGTGGTGAGCAGGTCTTCGACCATGTCTGCTGCGATCTGATTGCCTGGAGGTTTTGGGTGTGTCCCGCCGTATGTCTTCCAAGTCAACGAGCCCGCATCGATTCGTTCGGCTACCTCGCGAGCCAAGTCAACAGTCGACACACCGTAGTGAGCCGCGACTTGTTCGTGTGCACCGCTGCTGACCGGGGTCACGCCGGAATGCAGCTTTTCCAGCATCGGCGGATTGACGAAATGAGTGACCACGATATCCACGTCTGGATCGTTCGTTCGTGCATGTCGAAGGATTCCTTCCATCCCGCGAATGCACTCTCGCTCTGCGTGCACCGCGTCTTGGTCATCGTTGACTGCGAATTCGACGAACAGAAGATCTGGATGCTTGGAAAGAACATCCCGGTCGAGGCGAAACGCCCCCGTCGTTGAACAGGTCGAACTGATCCCCGCATTCACGAAATCGAACTCCGTTTGCGGAAAGCGTTTGCGAAGCATGTCTTCGACCATCACGCGATAGCCGTTCATCTCGGTGATCGATCCGCCAATGAATGCAACGGTTGCGGACTGGTCTTCTTCAAACGCTTGAAAGCATCGGCTGTAGTCACTTCGCACATGCACGTTGGAGATCTTTGGAGAGGCGACTTCCGTTGGTTTGTCGATGTAACCGAGTGATCGCAGGAACTGATGGGCTCTGCGAATGGTATCGGGGTAGTACTCCCCCAAAACACCAGCTCGTCCCACATTGAAGAACCCGTGTCCCGCGTCTCGATAGCCAATCAGTTCGACACGATTCCCTTTCGCCGCCGCTTCGTCGGTGTAATGCTTGACGGTGGCAAACGGAACGATCGCGTCTGCCTCGCCATGAAAGATGATGGTTGGAGGCAGCCCAGTGCGAACAAGGTGGATCGGCGAGATCTGCTCGGGAGGTACACCGGTGCGAGTTGCAATGTCATCCAGCTTCTCTTGCGGTAACGTGGTTCCTTTGTAGGGAGCTAGCAGAACGGCTGGGTTGAACAAGACGAGGGCGTTTGGGACGCTGCTGATGGTCCCCGATTCGCTTGGTTCATCGAGACTGTCAACGGTTGCTGCACACGCGGCCAGATGCCCGCCCGCCGAACCGCCACCCGCTGCGACGCGGTTGGGATCAACTCCCAGGCGTTCCGCGTTCTGCCGCACCCATCGAATGGCTGACTTCGTATCAGCGACGCAACGATCGGCCAAGGTCTCGTGTCTTGTTCGGACCCTGTAGTCGAAGGTCATGGCGACCATTCCTTGCGACGCGAGGTAACGACAGTGATTCTCGAACTGTCGTGGTGATCCGCTCTTCCATCCGCCACCAAAAAAGAACACGATCGCGGCTCTCCGATCCGAAGCCTGGTGCCCTTCCAGCTGAAAAAGCCAAGTCTTCAGATCAACCCCGTCAATGGACTTATAGGTTTCCACCACGGCACCTTCGATCTGCGGCGGATATTCACGCTGCGCGATCGCGACCGAGGGAAGGCTGGCAAAAGCGAGAACAATCAGGCTGAGACTACGCATGGTTGGGTTTGGTAAAGATGACTTGGGAAGAAAGTGAACGTCCAGAAAACGATCGTCACGAAACGGATTCATTGAGCTGCCATTTGCCAATCTCGGAGAGCATCGATCGGAGAAACGAGCATGATTACGTTCAAGATCAGACAATCGCGGATCGTGGCAAGTAAAAGCAACTCGACGACTACAAAAATGGCAACGGACCAGTACCAGCGAAGCTGAGAAGTGATCCAGTAGCCGATCGCGCAAGCGATGATGTCAAAAATCGAATTTGCAATCGAGTCGCCATAATAATCCAGCGAGATCGTAGCAGCCCTGTAGCGGTCGATGATAAAGGGTGAGTTTTCCAGAATCTCCCACCCCGATTCGATCGCAATCGCGATCAACCAGCGCGCATTGTCGGAAACCCACTTCCGCAGGACATACAGCACCGCGAAGAACAAAACGCCATGCAGAACATGAGAGAAGAAATAAGGATCCAACAAATGTTGCGAATTGTGAGTGGACCAAATGTCCCAAGACCAGGGACTGAATCCGCCGCAATCGCACCAAAAAGTACGGCCCAGGCTTCGCAGCACGATCACGGTGATCGAAAGCGTGATTGTTAGGAAGAAGAAAAGCTGTCGCTTAGAAAGTGATTTCATCTGGGCATAATAACACGAGCGAGGCTTGGTCATTTCCAACTGCATCCTCAAACCGGTTCGGGCGCGATTATGAGGGATCTGCCAGGCCTGCGATAATCCTGCCCGTCTACTTCGCCCAATCGCGTTCTTTTCTCCGGCCCGCACACTTAGCGTCATGCATAACTATGAGGCGAATTGTACCTGCACTAAAAAACACAAATGGGACTTGGGCATGTCATCCAAACGACCTAATACAGAACGAAAAGCTCTCGATATCAACCTGGATCCCCGACGTTACGGATCCTTTGCCGAGATTGGTGCAGGCCA
>JBGCGI010000313.1:0-13555 GCA_045110715.1 Rubripirellula sp. | reverse complement strand
GTTAGACGATCAGGTCTTTGCGTGTGGGTCAGTATCGTGAACAGCGGGAGCGTGGGGGCGCTGAGCACGATCAGCGTCTGATAGTATAGGATCGAAATGAACTGTGTGAGCAGCAGCACGCGGATCTTTCGCATTCGCTGCAACAACTGTTGGACGACATCTTTGCCGGGAAGAAGCAACACAAGACTTACCGACAAATGAAAATGTACAACGATCCGACGCTGAACCCCGAAATCTATCAGTCCAGCTAACGACCGGTTCGGCACAGGGCCCAGCTGGGACAGTGGTCACAGCTTTCTGGCCCTCGTCGATGGGTTGTCGATCAATCGCGAACGAAGCGAAGCAGATTGGCTGCAGCGCCGGGGGCCAAGGGCTGGCTCTCGATCATCCCGGCTCTCGATTATCCCGTGACCAGTTTTCGGCAGAAGGTGCCTTCGTTGATGGTTGGTCGCTCGATTCGGCCTTTGTGATCGTAGGTCAACTTCATGTTGTCGATGCCAAGGAGCCATAGGATCGATGCGTGAATGTCGTGCACGTGCAGCTTGTCTTCGACGGCGTAGAGGCCAAGTTCGTCGGTGGCACCAATCGTCTGGCCGCCTTTGACGCCGCCGCCGGCCATCCACATGGAGAAGCCGGTTGGGTTGTGGTCTCGGCCATCCCCCTTTTCGCTCATCGGCGTGCGACCAAACTCGCCACCCCAAATCACCAGCGTGTCTTTTAGCATGCCACGCTGTTTCAAGTCTGCCAGCAGCGCGCCAACGGGTTGGTCCATCGACTTACACAATCTGGCGTGGTTCTTTTCGATTCCCGAATGCGAATCCCATTTGCTGCCGGTGCCACTGTAGAGTTGCACAAATCGGACGCCACGCTCGACCAATCTTCTGGCCAGTAAACAGTTGCGGCCAAAGGCTTCGGTTTCTTTTTGGTCGATACCGTACTGCTGCTTGGTGGTTTCTGTTTCCTGTGCCAAGTCAACGGCTTCGGGAGCCTGGGCCTGCATCCGAAAGGCGAGTTCGTAGCTGCGGATTCTGGCGTCCAGTTCGGACTGTTGGGGAAACGCTTGAGCGTAATCGGCGTTGAACTTGTTCAGCAACGACAGTTTCGACTGGACTCGTTCTTGCCCGAAGCCCTTGGGGGGATTCAGGTTTTGAATGGGCTCGCTTCCTGCTCCATTGATCCGGACCCCTTGGTGTGAAGCGGGCATGAATCCGCCACCCCAGTTTCGCGGACCGTTGACTGGGCGACCGGCGCTATCGCACATCACGACGAATGCAGGCAGGTTGTCGTTCTCGGAGCCCAGGCCGTAATTCACCCAAGAGCCCAGCGAGGGGCGACCTGCAACGTTGATGCATGTATTCATCTGGCAGACGCCGCCAGCATGATTGATGCCGTTGGTCCAGCACGATCGCAGGACGGCGATGTCATCCATGTGCTGGGCGATGTGGGGAATCCACTCCGAAGCCCACAGACCACTTTCGCCATGCTGTTTCCACGTGCGAGGCGCCGCCAGCAGCGGTGCACCTTTTTCACCCATCGCGGTGATCGGCTCTTTGAAACTTGAAGGCAGGGGTTGGCCTGAGAGTTTCGTGAGTAGTGGTTTGGGATCCAATAAATCCAATTGGCTTGGACCGCCTTCCATGAACAACCAGATCACGCGTTTTGCGGTGGGTGCGTGATGAACGGCGGCCTCGGCTACCTGCTGCTGCAGCATCCAGTTCAGTGCCACGGCTCCGAAACCGACTCCAGAGTTCTTGAGGAACGATCGTCTTGATGGATTGGAGATCATGACTATTGAACGTAAAGGAAGGGGCTGGAGTTGACGAGCACGTGGCAGAAATCCGCCAGTTTCTCGGCATTGATCTTCTGATCGTCTTCCCCGAATCGGGCGTCCACGAAGCGGAGTGCATCGGCCAACTGAGGCTCCGTGGGGTCACTGCCCCAGGTCAAGCGGAACGCGTGGCGAATCACGTCGACGGGATGATTGTGGTCCATCGCCGTCAAACGAGCCGCCATCTTCTTGGCGCGTTCTAGAGCGTACGTGCCATTGATCAGCAGTAGAGCTTGAGTGGGAGTCGTGGTCTTGTCTCGCATCGGCGTACTCTTCAGACCGTTTGCCAAGTCGAAGCCGTGCATGAAGGAGTCGTTCTTGTTGCGATAGCTCTTGACGTACAATCCGCGACGCGGCGTTTTTTCATCCACGCTGGGGCCGCCAATCTTGGTGTCAAGTTCACCGCTTGCGGCCAGCATTGCATCGCGAATCTGTTCCGCTTGTAAGCGACGCACGCGGCTTCGCCAGAGCAACGATTCGGAAGGGTCTTTCGCTTGGTAGGAGGCGGCGTCGGGATGAATCGCAGATTGCTGCCAAGTTGCCGACATGACAATTCTCTTGTTAAGTCGCTTCATGCTCCAGCCATTGTCGACAAAATCGTCGGTCAGCCAATCCAGTAGTTGAGGATGCGTTGGCAGCTTGCCGTTGTTACCAAAGTCACTGGGGGTCTCCACGATTCCCTGGCCAAAGTGCTGCTGCCATAGACGATTGACGATGACACGATTGGTCAAAGCGTTGTTCGGATCGCCGATCCATTTCGCGAGTGCTGTTCGACGACCCGTCGTCCCAGCTTTGACTTTCGCTTTCGGCAGAGCTTGTTCTTGGGCCGACATGACTTCAAGAAAGCCAGGTTCGATTGGTTCACGCTTCGCATCCGGAATGATCGTGGGTGCAATCACGCCATCAAAGTCGGTCGCGGTCATCAGTACTGGTAGCGGCTTCGGCTTGAGCTTGGCGTGCTCGGCCAACTGTTTTAGCAAAGCCTCGTGCTTTACCTTGTCTTCCTTTTTGATGCTCTTGAGCGGGCCTCCGCCCTCTTCGAAGAACTGACGGGACACCAAGTAAGCCATTTGGTGCTGCCACGAGGTGCGGTCCTCGACCGGCATGTGGAAGCAGGCTTGGATGTCTAAAGGAAACTTGTCGACGGTCGACTTCCATTTGCGAGCGTGATACGGCTCGACCAAGGCTTCGATCTGCTGCCTGATCTCTGCGGTTGCTTGTTCCCAAACCGCCAACTTTTCTGCGTGAGCTTGCTGCTGGGCTTCGGTGGCAGCTACCAGGTCATCCCGCCAACTGATCGGTTCAAAGAAAGCTCGCAGCTTGAAGTAGTCTTTCTGAGGCAGCGGGTCGAACTTGTGATCGTGGCATCGAGCGCAGGACATGCTCATGCCAAAGAACACATCGCCTGCGACGTCGGTCATTTCATTGACGATGTCGTTCCAGTGTCCACGTGCGTCGCGTTGATTGTATTCGAAGATCCCCAATCGCAGATAACCAGCGGCAGCTAGAAGCTCTGGGTCGTCACTTTCGATCTCGTCGCCAGCCAGTTGTTCTCGAACGAACTGGGGATAGGGCTTGTCTTCATTGAACGCGTCGATGACATAGTCGCGATAGCGATAGATGTTTGGCCGATAGGCATCCTGATTCCAGCCATCGGATTCACTGTACCGAACCAAGTCCAACCAGAATCGAGCCCAGTGTTCACCGTAACGCTTGTCGTCCAGCAACTTGTCGACGACTCGTTCCCATGCGTTGGGCGATGTGTCGGACAAGAATTCTTGGATGTCATCGCGACTGGGAGGCAAGCCAACTAAATCAAAATACAGCCGGCGCAGCAGCGTCTCTTTGGTAGCAGTGGGGGCCGGTTGCATTCCGTGCTGCTGCAAGCGAGCCAAGACGAAGTGATCGACTTCGTTGTGAGCCCAATTGCCTTCGGTTGCCGGTACTGGTGGCTCGATGACTGGTTGAAAGGCCCACCACTTACGATCTGCCTCGGAAATGAATTCGGATGACTCGCGGATGGTTTCTGCTTCTGGCCAGACGGCCCCTTCGTCGATCCATCGCGTGAAGTTGTGAATGGTTCGATCGTCGAGTTTGCCGGAGGGGGGCATTTCAACACTCTCGAAGTTCAACGCTTCCAACAGCAAGCTCTCGTCGGGCTCACCCGGAACGATCGCTGGGCCACTCTCTCCTCCACGCAACAAGCCTTCTCTTGAATCAAGACGCAAGTCGCCTTCTTGTTTCTTTTCGCCATGACACTTGATGCACTTGGCGAGCAGGACAGGCCGAATGTGTTGCTCGAAGAACGAGCTGGGTGGTTTCTCGGATGCGTTTGCAATCGACATCATCGACAGCAGGAGGCTTCCGCAGAGGACTTGATAAGAGCAGGCGGGGAACTTCATGTGCGTGTGGACTCGCACTCACTGGGATGAGGTGGGAAGTTTGGCAGGACCTACAGCATATTCCATCACCGAGAACCACGCCATCGAATTTGGTCATTCCTAGCGGTTCAGCACGTGAACTTGGTCGGGATTTCCGGCATCATGGCTGCGTTTTTCGTGCAGGCGCCAGGGACCATTTCGGATCTTGTATCCATTTTGCCCGGCGAGAACTCTATCAACGATCGGTTTGTTCTTGGAGCGGGAGATGGGCTCTAATGGTGGCAAGGATGACATGCAACTGGATCCTCGTTTGGCAGATCGATGGCAAAGACACCTGATTTTTCGACTGTGCTGTTGCAGCGTGAATGGCACTCTCAATGGCCTCGCTGGATCAATTCGTTACTGGCCTATCGGTATGTCACGCAAACGCTGACTCAGACGACCGAGGCTGGCCGCGATGCGGTGGAGATCATGCCGCAGTGGTTGCGCGGTTTCGCGACAGTGGACGAATGTCGCCAGGTAATGCATGCGGCTTATGAAGTTTCGCCGGTTCGAGGTGGGAATCATCATGAGGCGCAGTATGCAGCGAGCGTGGCTGCCTGTGCGGCGAACCACTACGCCGAGACTTCGATGGTCTACGCGTCGATGTGCATCACCCATCAAGGGAAGTGCGAGCAACTGGCCGCTCAAGTGATCCTTTGGCTCGGGCCGCTGACGGGCCCCGACGATCAAGAAGTTGCCATGGATCAGCTCGAAGAATTGGGCGTGATTCCTCCTGTGGCGTAGTTTGCTTGCAGTTCGATTGATTTCAAGACAGTTTCCCGGCTGTGGCAAGCTGTACGGGTTAGCGTAAGGTTGCGCACCTTGACGGGTCGAGTCGTCCGGGTTGGTGGATTCTGCCGATCATTTGGGTGGTAACCTTGGTTCGAATCACGTGACGGACGATTTCGATGATGAAGTCAGCGAATGCATCCTTTGGCACAGCGGCTTGCTTAACGATTCTTTTCTGCTCCATGCCGCTGGCGACTGTGTCGGCTCAGCATTCAGAGCCGCGAATCGTTTCGCCGAGCGATCATGACGCATCTTGGCAGCATCAGGTGCCACTGCATGATTCTCCTGAAGTGCATTCGGAGCACCATGAGTTGCAGCCTCTGCATGGGCAGCACACGCACGTTGAGCAGCATGGCGAACATGGTCATCACGCGGGGCATGGCGATCATCACGCTGAATCGATGCATGCGGCGGAATCCTCCGCCTGCAATTGTGGTCACAAGGGTTGCCATGGCGTGTGTCGTGATCCGGGTCGCCCAGAGAAACCGAAGCGTGAGATGCCTGGTGATGTCAATCGTGGTGACTGCCCACCGCACCGATACGGGATGCCTGATTGCCAACGGGCTGGCAACCCTCATGCCGTGCACCGCTTTGCAAAGTGCAGCGTCGATGGCAAGTACAGTTCGTGGTTCGTTGGTGGCGGAGCCGCATTCTTTCGAGGTCGATGTCGCAAGCCCAGCGAAGGCACTTGGGGCATGGACTACTCGGGGCTGTTCGGGAAGGCCAACGTGTGGATGAATTACACACGCGATCGAGAGCAAGGTGGCGAGGGTGCCTACGAGACCGACGGTGAACCCGAGTTCGTCAGCAAGGTTCATGGATTCCTTGGCTTGGGCCACTGAGCACGTTGAGGTCTGATTTGGGTCACGCCCGATCGGTCACTTTTTGTTCGCTTTTCGCTTCGCTTCCAAAAGTCGCTCGGTGTAGCTTTTCGCATCAGGGGCGGCGGAGTCGCCCACAGTGGTTGGTTTCGGCTTGGCGGTCGTTGTTGGCTGATCGGACAATTCGTCGTCACTGAGGTTTTTGAGGTCCACTTCGGTGGGCTCGAATCGTACGCTGGCTCGCCGTTTCTCAAGCGAGTCATCGACGGACTCTTTGTGCTTTTTCAGCGCATCCAAACGCGCGGTCACTTTCGCGTCTTGTTCGGATGAATCGCCGCGAATTCTGTCGACGGCTCGACCCACCCAATCGAAGTTGATCGCGACTCGGCGAACGAAAACGTCCCCCAGGAACAGGCAGCAGCCTGTCAGAACGAACCAAGGCCAAGCGTCTCGGATGCTTCGGGCCAGAGCCAGTCCACCTCGGAAGGCGTTGGTGTCGATCAGTTCTTCGCTGGCTTGGTTTCCCAGAGCCGGAGTGATTTGCCCGATCTCGCCGCCCTTGGGAGTGATCGACGCGAGCGTCTGAATCATCGCCTGATTGGTTTCGCGAACACGAAACTCCTCGCTGTACGGAACTGTTACGCCCGTGGTCAACGGAGCTTCGCCAATGTCGGGCAAGACGTTGATGAAGTAGCTTCCGGCTTTGTCTCCCGGAAAGGATCCGATGTAACGGCCGGGCGCCGTTTGTCGCATCTTCAATGCAACTTCATTCATGTCCGGGTCGACAGCCGAGGCGTTCATCTCGAGAAAGTTCATGAACGTGTCGTCCTTGTTCAAGGCATTGACGACGACTTGGACTTCGCCATCGCGCACCTGGGTTGCGATGGTGTACTTGCCCGTGTCGCCGGTCGGACGCATCAGCCAACGCACCAGTTGGCTGTAGAACTTGTCGTATCCGTCCCACTCCGACCAGTCCGATGCCCAACGGGCGCCGGCGTCGGTTGTCAGGACCGCAGTTCGGCCAGCACCGTAGTTCCAAACCGCCAGCACGGTCGCGTTTTCTGTCGACGTTGGTTTGGGGGATTGGATCAACACTTGAGCCAAGTGGCTATCTTTGGTCTGCGTCAAAACGAAACCGCTGATTGGTGGCAGGTCTCGTTCAACGCCATCCAACATCGCGTGAGGGAAGACCACTTGGGGAACGGCGCCGCCTTCGGGCTCGTAGACCAATGGGCGAGAAACGCGGCGCGCCTCGTTTTGGAAAATTCGTGGCAGAGCGCGACCATCGCGAACCGCGTAGTATTTACCACCGGTCGCTTGCGCGATCTGTTGTAGTCGTTTGCTTTCGGTCAGACCGTGAGAGGCAACGGCCACCGTGCTGATCGAGATGTTGTTCTGTTTGAACGAGTTGATGGTTGCCGGAGAAGGATCGCTGGGGTCACCATCGCTGATGATCACACAGTGTTTCACGGAAGCGGGGGTGCGGGCCAAACCGGCGACAGCCATTCGCATCGCGGGATCAAATTGCGGCATATCACCGGGCGTCATGCGGCCGATTGCGGCCAGCATCGCTTTGCGATTGGGGCCAACTTCCAAGAGGCCGGTCTTGCCACCCCAGAGCCAGGAATCGCCACGCATCGTCCAGTGCAGCACGCCGCCATAATCCGCGGGGCCAAGTTGCTCGACTGCAGCTTTCGCAATCACTTTTTGCCAGTGGTTGCCTTCGGCCATTTCGCTGGCGTGCATGATCAATGCCAACGCGCCCACAGCACGGACTTTGGAGTTTCGGATTTTGAAATCGACGGGCATTGCCTCTTCGATTTTGGTGCCGATCCAGCCGCCAGCGCCGAACGCTTCGGGGCCGCCGATCATCATCAGGCCGGCACCCAGTCGCCGCGTGTTCTTGACGAGCATTTCGATCTGCTCATCGGTGAACGACGAAATTTGATCTGCGTTGTCGCCGCTGACCCGAGGGACTCCCGCAAGAATGACTGCGTCGTAAGCTTGCAGTTCTGCGAGCGAACCGAACAGCCGATCGCTGGCTTGGCTGACCACTTCGATGTTCGCGTCTCGTAAGGCAGCGATCATCAAATCAAAATCGCCAATGCGATTGCGGTCTTCGATCACCAGCACGCGTCCTTTGCCACGCACGTAGGTGTAAGCCGTCACGCGGTTGTTTTGCCGCAGGCCATCGTCTTCTTCGCTATCCGGTACGAACTCCGCTTCGTAAACGTAAGCGGCCGGTTGCTCGATTTGGTGTCGCATCGGAATCACGTTCTTGCCCGAATCGAGCGTGATCTTTTCTTCCAACAACAAGGTCTCTTCGCCACCAACTTTCTGCGTGACTCGAAGGGTTCCTTTGGAAGGGCTGCTGTCGCCTTCGTCGGTGTAGTTGTTCACGACCACGCGGGCCTCGAACGGTTGGCCTTTGCGAATGTTATTGGGCAGGTCAATCTTCTCGACCAGAACCTCGCTCTGGGCGTCCAGCAGGACCGGGACGACGTCGATTCCGATACCGGCTTCGCCGACGCGACGAATCAGTTTTTGGGCCTGCCCCAGATTCTCGTTGCCGTCAGTGACAATCACGATGCGGCGCGAAGTGTCTTCCGGCATCGAGGCTTGGGCCAGATTCAGTGCCGATTCCAGATTGGTCGCATCGGTTCCTCCACGCAGGCTCTCCAGGCGACGAAGCGTGGGGATATCGTCGTCAAAGGGAGGGATTTCAATCGAAGCGTCTCGGCCGAAGACGACGATGCCGGCGCGATCTTCACGGACGCGGTCGCGGTGGCGTCTGACGTTGCGAACCACGTAGTCCAGCATCACTTGTCGTTTGGCCAGCGGGATGCTCTCTGATTGATCCAGCAGATACATCACGGTCACTCGGTCGCTGACCCAGACCGTTTGTACGCCAGCGAGCGCGAAGACAATCGCGGTCCAGACGACCGTCCGCAGAATCAAGGCAAACCAGCGCCGGAACCGACCGAGCGCGCCCAAGGACTCGTAGCCGATCCACCACAGTACCGGTAGGGCGAGCAACAACCACAGGTAGCCGGGATGGTCGAAACCAAGTCGCATTGAAAACATGTCGTTCACCGATTCTTAGACGCAGATGCGTCGGAATTTCAAATGAGTTGAGTTGGGGTCGCGGCCGTGGGTGTCGCTTCGGCGATCTGGTCAGGTCGTCCGTACTTGATCGAGGCCAGAATCACTGCGCCGGTACCGACGAGTCCTGAGACCAAGATCAGCGAGGTGATCATCAGTGTTGGTAGCCCCAGTACGTCGGTGGCATCTTCCGGGGCCATCACGACCGCGACGACGCTGATCACGTTGTTAACGAAGTGGGCCATCATCGCAGGGAACAGAGAGCCGCTACGCCAACTGATCCAGCCCAAAAACAATCCCAAGGGAAATACGGCGACCACATGCACAAAGTCCATGTGGAAGGCGGCAAACAGAAACGAGGACAGGATGATTCCTGCCATCGGAGCAAAAGACTTGGTCAATCGTGTTTGAATGTAGCCGCGAAACAACAGTTCTTCGCAGATCGCAGGCGTCAACCCGATCATCATGGCCAGCGGAAACAGGAACCCGCTTTGCCCGTGCCCACGAAACACTTCCGACATCTGTTTCAACGCTTCGCTCTCTTCCAGAAAGAGTCCGAGTAATCCTCCGGAGACCAAGCCAATCAATGGAGTTGTCAGGGCAGCTGCGATCCACGCCCAGACCGGCCAGCTTCCGCGGACCAGTCCGAGTCTCTGACGCGTTTCAACCGGAGACATGACAGCGGCAGCGATGGGGACAGCGACCATGAAAAACTGTGGAATCACGATTAGCACTAGCCCCATCCGGGTCGCCAAGGCCGCTGTCAATCCTTCGGCCATCTCTTCAGGGGAGGAAGGTACACCGCCATTGACGATCACGACGGCCAACACCAAGCAAACCGAACTGACCAACAGAAAGACTGCCAACGCCACGCCAGCGACTGCTAAGGAGGTCCACCAGCGAGGCCGCACGCGCTGGTTGTTGGCGGCGGGATTCGCTTGGAGAGTTGTCGCGGCTTGATGGGGAACCAAGTAGGGATTGTGGTTCGCTTGGTCCGCAGCTGATTCCTCTGCTGTTCCGGCCGGATCAAAGGGATCACTTGGCGATGGATTCCGAGGAGGTGGGTTTTCGTGCGGATCCATCAAGTTCAATCATTGAGCGACGAGAGGCAAGAACGAGTGCCTCCAGTGTAAGCGTTTTTGTCGCTGAGGTCGCCTCTTGAAATCCGATCTCCGTGCGGCAAAAGCTGAGAAATAGGCTCTCGATGCCAGAGAAGCGACGAGAATGCCGAGCTGACCAATTCAAGATGGATGCAAGTCGCCCAGTGCTGACCTACCAGATGCCTCGCGCCATAACGCCAGGCGTGTTCGATCGATTCGCGTAGGGACGCAAGCCGCCGGGTTTCGGCGAACCTGAAAATGAAGGTTGGCCGAATCGCTACGCCAATCCTACCGCATCTTCCAAGCCGAACATCACGTTCATGTTTTGGATCGCAGCGCCGCTGGCGCCCTTGGCAAGATTGTCGATCGCACACAGCAAGACGACTCGATCTCCTGCGTCCCTGGCCGTCATTTGCACGAAGTTGGTGCCCGAGACATGACCGGTGCTCGGCAGGTGTTCGACGACGTTGACGAAGACTGAATTCGCAAATTGTTGACGCCAACAATCCATCACCGCCGCGGCATCCGACGTCGAACGCACATAGATGGTTGAAAGAATGCCACGGTTCATCGGAGTCAGGTGCGGTGTGAATAGAGTCTTGATCGGCTTGCCCGTGATTCGCTGAACCAAGTCATCGATCTCAGGTTGGTGTCGGTGGCTGCCGACGGCGTAGGCACTGATCGATTCGCTCGCTTCGCAATACAGCGTTGCCAATTTGGCGCTACGTCCAGCGCCGCTGACCCCGGTCTTGCTGTCGACAATGATGTCGTTGGGATCGATCAAATTGGCTTCGGCGAGAGGTGCCAAGGGCAGGATAGCCGAGGTCGGGTAACAGCCTGGGTTCGCAACCACGTCCGCCTCGCGGATCTGGTCGCGGAAGAACTCGGGCATCCCATAGGCCGTGTTGCCGACACGTTGTGGCCACGGGTGTTTGACTTGATACCACTTTTCGTACAGATCGACATTCGAGAGGCGAAAGTCAGCGCTGAAGTCCACCACCCGCAGTCCAGCGTCGACGAGTTGATGGACCGTTTCAGCGGACGCTCCGTGGGGCAGGCAGCACATCGCGACATCGCACTTGTTTGCGAAGGTTTTGGGGTCGAGTGATTCGATTTCAACATCGCAGCGCCCAGCCAAGGAGGCGTGAACTTCCGCCAGCGGTTTACCGGCGTCCGCACGACTCGTTGCAGCAGTCAGCTTCGCTTGTGGGTGCTGCATCAGGAGCCGCGCGACTTCCAAGGCGGTGTATCCCGTCGCGCCAACGATTCCTACTCGTATGTCATTCATGTTCGAACTCAGGTGGTCAAATTTCGTGTTTGCAAATCAAAGGATGTCTTGATCCGACTCGCGCTCTTGTGCACTCAGATCGTACATGTCGCGAATCAATTGTTTGTCACATTCACGCTGGACGACTTTGCGGCGATCGAACATGCGTTTCTGTGTGTTGATCATCACGTCGGGCGGCAGCAACGAAGTCTGGCCAAACAATCTTGCGTAGTTGACGTAACTAGGGACGTTCGAGGTCACGAATCCATACATCATGCTGCAAACGCCAACGACTTTTCCGGTGAAGATGCTCGTGTTGATCGCGGTCTTGGAGTAATCACCAATGAAGCATCCCAGAAACTGCATCCCTGTGGCCACCTTGTTGTCTCCATAAGTGATGTTGATCTTACCGTACGTATTCTTGAGATCGCTGTTGCAAGTTCCCGCGCCCAGGTTGATCCAACTTCCCAAGTAGCTATGTCCTAGAAAACCATGATGCTGTTTGTTGGTGTAAGGTTCGATCACGGAGGCTTCGACTTCGCCGCCAATCTTGACGGTGTGCCCCAAAGACACTCCATCTTTTAACGCAGCGTGCTCAATCACACGCGTTCCAGCACCTGCATAGACAGGGCCGGAAAGGAAGCAGAACGGGCCCACCTGAACATTTTCCTCAAGCACGATCGGGCCTTCGGAAGTGTCGATGGAGGCGTATTCTCCGATTTTCACTCCTGCTTTCGCAAACACGCCGTCCATGATTTCCTTGTAGTCGCCATGCTTTAAACGCCACTCCAATGAGGGCGGCATCTGCTGCATGTGGCAGGCGACGACGTCGTGCGGAAACCGGAAAACCTCGAACTTGCGCTCTGCGGGACTGAGCGTAGCAGCGTGGCGAAGCAATGCATCCAGTCGGGACTCGCCGTCGCCTGGTTGGATGGCGGCGGCATCTGCGGCGACTAGCCGGGCTGCCAGCAAGGAACCATCTTCGCTGTCGAGGACAACCGTCGAACGCGACTCTTGCTGCAATGCTTGGAGTGCTTCGGCGGTCGCAACGGTTGGTGCCAACCGGGCATTGACCAGCAATGATTCTCCGGACGTGGCCGCTGTCTCGTCGAATGCCTCAAGCTGATAGTCGAGCTGTTGTAGCAGTTGTAAATGAGGGCGCACCGATCCAGTTAACGAACCAGGAAGTTGCTGAAGCAAATCGATCAATCGAAAGCTTGCGCACGTCACCGCGTAAGCGGGCCGGGCCAGAGTGATTGGGCGAAGTTGGTCAACGCGAGCGTCCTCGAAACAAACGATCTGCATGGCAAGAGAATTCGATAGGTTCGGAAAAGGGAGGATTGTAACGATGGTGCAGTTTACTCGTTTCTCGCTCGACGTCTCTGCCCCTGAACGGATCTCCGTTGGCACCACGCGAACGCCTCGCGAACTAGAGTCGAAAAGCACGCTCTTTTCTCCTCTTCTTTTTGTCGGGTGCTCCTTTGCGAATTCGGATCGAATTCTGCCTGCCTTGCCTATTGTTATTTGCGTCGCTGGTTTGCCTGCGCGCAGAAGGACCGGGCACCCAGCTTGCCAACCAAGATGGGGAGTTGGGAGGACTGGTCGAAACTCTGAATCATGACTCTTACCAGACTCGTCAGCGAGCCAAACGCGAGTTGCTCGCAGCAGCTGCGAAAGACGCAGACGCAGTCGCGTTGGCCATCGAGAAAGGCTTGGGACACCGATCCTTGGAGGTTCGAGCGGCATGTCAAGAAGCTCTGCTTGAAATAAAGCAGTTCCAATCGGACTCGCAGATCGAACGGCTGCTCAATCCGACGAGCGATGCAGACCAAATCCATTTGCCTTCTTGGAAGAACTTTTCGGAGCATGCCGGTACTGACATGCCGGCAAGACGCCTCTACTCACGCGTGTTTGCGAAGTATCCGCAAGCCTTGCAATCGCTGGAAGACACATCGGTTGATCGCGAGAAAGTGATCGTGGCATTGGTGAAAAAGTTTGATCCCTATCGTCTGCAGCCAGATGATTCGATCGGTTGGGCGATGGTGTTGATGCTTGACATCGAAGACCCGCCGGGAATCGAGAGTGGGCTGACTTCTCGGTTGTCGATGGCGCTTAGCCAATCGTCGATGGGGCCACGGCTGGAATCCAAACTTGACAAAGAGGTGGTGCGCCGGCTGATTGAGGGCTGGATTCTGGCACATCCCGACGACTGTTCTTCACGTGAG
>JBGCGI010000312.1:0-11330 GCA_045110715.1 Rubripirellula sp. | reverse complement strand
TCCTGCAGGAACTTGATCGAGAGATTTTTCAGCTTGAGAAGTCGGGCGATATTCGGCCGCTACGAGGCCGGAGCGGCTACGACCCCAAGACCGATGGTGATCATACCGTCAGCCTACTCTGTTTCATGAATCGCAGTGGCGTTGAGTTTGCACCCGCCAAACCGGGAAGTGAGTTTGCGTATCACCATCTATTCGTTTTGATGCGGGGGCTTTATTTGACCGTCGCCGAAGAAGACGAATCTTTGCAACCTGAATCTGTCGGTGAACATGTCAGGTAGGCTTCTTTCTGCTGATTCGGAGGGATATCTCGTCAACCGTCCCGTCCCGTTATGACTGATCTTGGTCGATGGTCTTGCGATCGAGTGCTGATTGATTGGGGCGGCAGAGATCGCTAACGATCCCCAACTTTTCACAGATCACCAACGAAATCCAGGTGACGTCGATCTCCCACCAGCGATGTCCGTGACGTGCCGATCGCGGGTCGGCATGGTGGTTGTTGTGCCAGCCTTCACCGTTGGTCAAGAACGCGAACAGCCAGTTGTTGCGGCTGTCTTCACGAGTCTCGTAGTTGCGGTAGCCCCACATGTGTGAGAAGGAATTGATTCCCCAGGTCACGTGCCAGGTGAAGATGGTTCTCATGATCACGCCCCAGAACAGGAACTGCATGCCAACTTGGATCGTTCCCGAGATTGTTCCCGTCATCAAGGCGCCAATGCCGTATCCAATCATCGTGATCACGAATGCATGAGCAGCGTAGACCCAGACCCAGTTCAATCCGTTTTGCAACCAGCGGTAGTACGGGTCACGAAGAATGTCACGCACGTACTTGTCATAGGAGGCGACGGTGCTGAGTTGGCGATTGTCAACGAACAACCAGCCCATGTGCGACCAAAACGCGCTGACCTTGGGGGTGTGCGGATCGGGTTGATGATCGGAGTGTTGATGATGAATGCGATGCACCAACACCCACCGAGCAGGCGAATCTTGGAAACTGCAGACGCCAGCAGTGGTGAGAGTGTACTCGAACCATCGAGGGCACTTGAAACCGCGATGCGTTAGCAGACGATGGTAGCCCGCGCCGATACCAAGCGACGTGAACAGGTAGTTTCCAACGAATAACCACACCACGCCCCACCAACTGAATAAATACGGCAGGAATGCAAGGGGAATCAGCAAGTGGAAAGCAATCACTGGAAGTAAGTACTCCCACAACACACGACTGTCGCTGGTCACGCCGGCAGGTTTGGGAATTCCGCTTGTTTGCGTTTCGGTTTCAACCAACCGATCTTGCGCGATTTGATCCTCCGCTGACGAAGGCGATTCGGTCACAGGTTCAAGGGAGGATTGGCTGGCCATGAAAGATTGGAGAGTTGTTAAGGAGGCCAAGTATCGCGTTGGAAGGGGCCGCGAAACTGCTATTGGCTAGCAGGACATATGAAACGAGTCGACGAAACCGCCTGGCATAGTCTTCGCCAGTGAAGCTGTCCAATGCAGAACAGGCTCACTTGCGATCAGTGTAGCCCGATGGCCATGGTCTCGGAAGTCGAACCACTCGGGAGGTGGTTTAGGCAACTGTCGTCGATTCGGCCAAGCTGCGGTAGTAATCGACGCTTTGTCGCAGCCCTTCGGTGATCGTGACCTCTGGATCAAATCCGAGGACGTTTCGGGCATTGGAGACGTCGGCCAGCGAATCACGAACATCGCCAACACGTGGCGGCTCATGAATCGGTTCGATTTCCTGCCCCAAGATGTCTCGCAACGTGGTGAGCAGTTCCAGCAAGCTGGTTCGCTCGCCTCTTGCCACGTTGAAGGTCTGGCCGGAGACTCCTGGTACGGTCGCGGCAAGCAGATTCGCCTTGGCAATATCGCTGACATAGATGAAGTCGCGAGATTGTTGGCCGTCGCCGAAAATCGTGGGCCGGCTTCCCGAAAGAATCATCGACACGAATTTTGGAATCACTGCGCTGTACTCGCTTTGTGGGTCCTGGCGAGGCCCAAACACGTTGAAGTACCGCAGCACGACCGTTTCGATATCGAAACTGTGCGCGAATGACTGGCAATAGGCTTCGGAGGCAAGTTTCGCGGCAGCGTAGGGCGACAGTGGGGCCGGCATATCGCTCTCACGCTTGGAAACAAACGTGGAGTCGCCGTAAGCGGCACTGGTCGAAGCCAAAACGAACCTGCGGGCCGATCCGGCGGCGGCTCGCAAGAGTTGGACGGTGCTGGTGGTACACCAGGAATGACATAAATCCGGTTCACGGATGCTCCGCGGAACACTGGCCATCGCAGCTTCGTGGAAGATGAAGTCCACATCGCGAACTGCAGCAGCAGCCACATCCGCATCTGCCGCATCACCCTCCATGACTTCCACTTCATCAAGATGAGCGAGGTTGTGGCGAAAGCCCGTGCTGAAGTTGTCCAGCACGCGAACTTTAGCGCCGCTGGCTCGTAACGCGTCCACGATATGGGACCCGATAAAACCCGCGCCACCTGTGACCAGGCACTGCGAACCACGTAGAGACTCAAGAGGATTTGCGGGCATTGTTCGACTCCGTGAATGCTAGCCCGCCACTGCTGTGGCGGAAAGTTGAAAGGCCAGGCACCCGCTTAGCGTCGCATGCCAAACGCGAACCTGGCCCATGAATGTTCAAGCCAGATGAAGTGGATCGTTCTAGCTTTGGGCTTTCGCTTTGGTACGAGCTTCCCGCAGTCCTCGACTGAGAATGTCACGAAGCATCGGAGAAGAGTCCTCGTACTTGGCTTGGTCTGGAGCACCGTTGCTGAATTGGTAAATCGCATCGCGTGGTTTCACGCCAAGAGCGATCAGCGTGCTGCTGACCGTTCCGTAGTCGGCGTTGCGAACGACCATGCTCGGTCGACCTGGGCCAACGGGGGCACGAGCGAATACTTTGCTAGCGACAGCGAGAAACTTGACGGGAGAGTCCAGAGTCTGCAGTGTCAGCAAGCGGCGAGCCATCTGAACTCGCTGGTCTTCTGGGTCATTCAGGTTACGCGCACCAATGATATTGAGTCCGTCTTTCAGCTCGACAACTTCCTGACGCTCGTCCGCGTGAATCGCGTATCCGCTTTTCGCGTCGGCCACAATGATGTTGCAGCCGTCATAGCGGGTCTTTGCGAACTCCGTTTCGGCTTTCTCAAGAGCGCGGTCGGCAGAGGTGCAGCGGAGCAAATCAAGTCCCAGCAGCCCGCGAGATCGCTGGCCAAACAATGGGCTCGCGGTGGCACGATTGCAGATCCCAACAAAGAGGCCGTTTTGATTGACGCCCAACCAGGTTCCGCCTGCTTTCTGATCGATGCCGCACAAAACGCGAGGTTTGCCAGATTGGATGGAGGGGGGCAAACTGGGCCTGTCAAAGTACTCTTCGCGGTTTGCCGCCACTAAAATGGGACTCTCGGGAACCAAGCGGTACTGAACAGCCAGTAGGCACATCTCGCAGCTTTCTATTTCTAAAGATCAGTTTCGGGTGAACTCAGGGCACGGCAGAAGTTCCAGTGATTGGATCTCCTTTGTGCAGCGACCAATGTATCTACGCGTTTGCCCTCAACACACCCCCTGGCGGGTGGTTTGGTGTAAAAAGCCACCTGATTTATGGGGTTTTCGGGTGTCAATGACGGGCTCTAGGTAATCTTTGTCGCCCTTGCCAGCGATGGCAGGCGGAAAACGCGGATCGGCCGATACTAATAGGGACGAACTTGGCGTCTTGCCAGTTCGCAGCAATCTTCTCTCTACGAGCAAGACGCGCGATGTCTGGTGCTGATCTAACTTCCAACTACTCGCAGACCGTGTTGTCGATCAAGACGCCAGTCAGCGTGACGCTTGCCCAGAAGAAGATCTCTTTGGATCGAATCGTCAATCTTGTGCCCGGATCGATGCTGACTTTCGAGGCTCATTGTGACGAGCCACTCACGCTGGAAGCAGGTGGCAAGGCAATCGCGGTCGGGGAAACGATCAAGATTGGCGATAAGTTCGGTATGCGAATTCGAGAAATTCTCAGCGCCGAACCTGAGGAATGATGCTCCCGCCGCCGGTTTGCTAGCGGTCGGTTCGAGATCATTGAAGCTCGTTCTTGGTGTCCGCTTTTCCTTTGTAGATTGGGATTGGCGTGAAGATCGCCTCGCTCAAGTGGTTCTGCGCGTTGTGCCCTTGTCACTTTCGGCAGTGCCATGTAGAGAAATGCACTCCTAAGAGTCGCGAAAATACGCAGAGCAAAGATCGATCATGGCAAAAACACTCCAGCAACCAGCTCAGTCAACAGAAGATGGCAGCGGACAAATTCTAGGTAGTTTGCCTGACGAGCTGCGTCGTCACTTGCTGTTCACGCTCGGGCAAAATGAGCAGCACATCAACCCGAACTACTTCTATCAAGCGTCAGCGGTTGCCATCCGCGACCGAATCAGTCAGAAGTGGCGAGCCACCCAAGAGCGATTTGCTGGCAGTGACAACCGGCGCGTTCACTATTTCTCGTTGGAGTTCTTGCTGGGCCGATCGCTGAATAATGCGGTGCAGAATCTGGATCTGGAAGACTCGCTGCGAGAAGGCTTGCATCGCTACGGCTTGATGTTGGAAGAGGTGGTCGAGCAGGAGCATGATGCGGGGCTTGGCAACGGTGGACTGGGTCGGCTTGCGGCATGCTTCTTGGACAGCTGTGCAAACTTGGAATTGCCTGTCGTTGGATATGGCATTCGCTACGAGTACGGCATGTTCCACCAGCACATCGAGAACGGCTTTCAGGTGGAGGCTCCCGATCACTGGCTGCGAGACGGAAACCTATGGGAGATCGAGCGTGCAGAGGACACCAAGACCATCAAGTTCTATGGTCGATCCGAACGTGCGCACGACGCTGATGGCAATGCTTGTGTGCGCTGGGTCGACACCCACGATCTGCTGGCTGTCCCCTACGACATGCCGATCCCGGGTTACAAGAACGACACGATCAACACACTGCGACTTTGGAAAGCTGCTGCGACGGATGCGTTTGACTTGGAAGAGTTCAATGCTGGAAGCTATCCCGAAGCGGTTGCGCAGAAGAACAACGCCGAACAGATTTCGATGGTGTTGTATCCCAACGATGCCAGCGAGAATGGCAAGCAACTTCGCTTGAAGCAGCAGTACTTTTTGTCGTCGGCTAGTCTGCAGGATGTCTTGGCCGCTTGGGTCAAGCAGCATGGCGAAGACTTTACCGAGTTTGGTGCGAAGAACTGCTTCCAGTTGAACGACACCCACCCTGCGTGCTCGGTGCCGGAACTGATGCGTTTGCTGATCGATGAGCATCAGTTGGACTGGGATACCGCCTGGGGAATCACAACCCAGTGCATGGCGTACACGAACCACACGCTGTTGCCGGAAGCACTCGAGCGATGGTCGGTCGGACTGTTCAGTCACTTACTGCCGCGACTGCTGGAGATCATTTACGAGATCAATGATCGATTCCTCGCCGAGGTTGCCAAGCAGTGGCCTGATGATCTGGAACTTCTCAAGCGAGTCTCGTTGATTGAAGAGGGTGATCATCCGCACGTTCGGATGGCCTACCTAAGTATTGTGGGGAGTTTCTCTGTCAACGGAGTTGCCGCCTTGCATACCGACTTGCTAGAGAGCGGCTTGTTTGCGGACTTCTATCGGATCTGGCCCGAGAAGTTCAACAACAAGACCAATGGTGTGACCCAGCGACGCTGGTTGTCGCACTGCAATCCTGATCTCCGCGATCTGTTGAATGACACGATCGGAACCGACTGGGAAGGCGATTTGGAAGAGATGACGAAGTTGACGTCTCTTGCCGACGATGCGAGCTTCCAAAAGAAATGGTCCGATGTAAAGCTGGCCAACAAGCAACGTCTCTCGGAGTATGTGAAGGCGAACACTGGAATTGAATTCAATACTTCTGCATTGTTTGATGTCCAAGTCAAACGAATCCATGAGTACAAGCGTCAACTGCTGAACGTGTTGCACGTCGTCCATTTGTACGATCGGATTCGCCGAGGCGAAGCTGACGGCATGGTTCCGCGATGTGTTTTGATCGGCGGGAAAGCTGCTCCTGGATACCACCTGGCGAAATTGATCGTGAAGCTGATCAACAACGTGGGCCGCGTGATCAATCAGGATCCAAAATGCAAAGACTTGCTGTCTCTGGCGTTCTTTCCCAACTATCGCGTTTCTGCGATGGAAGTGATTTGTCCCGGCACCGAACTGTCAGAGCAAATCTCAACGGCCGGCAAGGAAGCGTCCGGTACCGGCAATATGAAGTTCATGATGAACGGCTCGCTCACAATCGGAACGCTTGATGGTGCAAACATTGAGATTCGCGAAAAGGCGGGTGCCGAGAACTTCTTCTTGTTCGGATTGGATGCTGCAGAAGTCGTGGAGGCCAAAAAAGCCTATGATCCGAACGGCATCATCTCGGCCGACCCAGAGATCGCACGAGTGATGGAGTTGCTCGAGAGCGGGCACTTCAACGAGTCTGAGCCTGGAATCTTCAACGTGCTGACAGCGGGACTGAGAAACTCGTGTGATCAATGGCTGACGATTGCGGATCTGCGCAGCTACATCGACGCGCAGGCGGAGGTCAACGACACCTACTTGGATGTACCGAAGTGGAACCGAATGAGCATTCTGAATGCAGCCAACAGCGGTTGGTTCTCGAGCGATCGGACCATCCAGCAGTACGCTGACGAGATCTGGAAAGCCAAGCCACTTCGCTAAGAATGCGGTGCGCGGCTGTCTTCTGGCTTGGCACGGGTGCTAAGCACGACACTGGTGGTGATTCATACAACTGCACGGCAATACAGCGTGCACGTTGGTGCTGGGACTGGTAGTGTAATGAAGTGATGAGTCAGGGGTGACTCTCCAGCAAAGCAATCTCGAGGGCAATCGGGGCTTATTCATGCCAGACAAAATCTCCGTTCTTCTGATCGAAGACGACATTTATGATGTAGAGCAGGTTCAGCGTGCGTTTGGTTCGGTGTCTCTGCCGATCTTTGAAGTGGATCACGTTCCTCGTTTCTTGGACGCGATCAAGAAGATCAAGGAGAAACACTACCACGTGATCATCCTGGACCTGGGGCTTCCCGATAGCGTGGGGCTCAATGGCGTCGAGCGACTGATGTCGATGGTTCCTGCCCTTCCGGTGATCGTGCTGACCGGGATGGAAGACGATGAGGCTGGACTCGCTGGAATCGCTTTGGGGGCGCAGGAGTTCATTGGGAAAGAAAATATCACTTCCAAACATTTGATTCGCACGATTCGTCATGCGATCAAACGCAAACAGTTCTCGCTTGGCAAAGAAGGCGGAAGTGAGGCAGACGCTAATTTGCAAGAGCTGGCTGAGATCATGCGAACGACGACGATCGTGCTCAACGATCGCGTTGGCACGCTCAAGAAAACGGAGTTGACCAAGCAGCAACTGGCGATGTTAAGCGACATCAAAGGGGCTTCGGACGACTGTGCCAAAGCCGTTGAGCGATTGAGCCCCAAGAAAGAAGTCTTGTTCGAGGCGAAAGTCAAATAGAGCTTCACTTTTTGTCCGGTGCCCGCCGCGACAGAAGCAGGCCTGGACGAACCTTTGGTTCGCAAACCGTCGCCGTGATCTTTGCTTCCTTCTGAGGCTTTACGTCCTCCTTTTGGCTAGAATCGTTTACGCTGTGTATCCGTGATTCAGGGGCCGACTTGAGTGGCCAAACCACTGGATCTAACCTCGGTTCGGCACGATGATCGTCGAGAAACAGACGACACTCTTTGGGACCCATTGCGAAGTCACATTTTGTTTGAAAGTAGCCACGTTTTGATCCAGCCGTTTCGAATTGCTTGCCTGATACTTGTTGGCTTCGGAGGCGTTGCCTGCGGACAAGAACCGAACGCGGATGCTCAGAAGCCGCAACTGGACGGCTCCGAGCTGACGACTCTGCGCGCTCGCTTGCTTCAGTCCCAGGTCAGTGAGGAAGAGCAGCAGCAAGTCTTGGCAGTCATTGATCAGGGGGAATCTCTGGTCAAGGAGTTCACCAGTCAGCAGACGCTGGTTAAGAAACGTACCGATGCCTTGGCGACCGTTTCCCAGCGAGTGGAGTCAACCAAACGCGAGATCGCCTCGCTGGTAGACTTCAAACCAAAGGTTCCCGCAGCGCCTCTGCCCGAGTTGGAAGCTGGCTTGGCGACTCTGGAAGCGGACTTGGTCGTTGCCAAAGCAGCCGTTGCAGATGCGGAAGCAGCGATGGCACAGGCCACCAATCGTCCGCGGGAGATTGAAAAACAGCTTCCCGAATTGCAAAAGAAGCTCGATGAGATCAAGGCGGAGACGCCACTGAACGCGGCGTCGGGAACGACGCTGCTTGCCGAAGCGAAGCGTATCGAGGCTTCTGTTTCGAAGTCGCTTTTAGAGACGAGAGTGGCGGCCTTGCGCGCCGAACTCGCGTTGATCGAAGCTGAGTCGGCTGCCAGTTTGCCCCAGCTGATGCGTGACTTGCACGTCCGCACAGTCGAGACCCTTGAAGAGCAACTCGCATCGACGAAGCAAGTTACTGAGGAACTTCGCGCCAAAGAGGCCGATAGTTTATTGGAGTCGGCCAGTGCGCAACTGTCACAGCTTCATCTATCTCTGCAGCCAATCGGAAAGCAGAATCAAACGCTTGCCCTTACCAATCAATCGTTGACGACGAAGATTGAGGAAACCGAGTCGGCGCTCAAACGCCAGAAGCTGCAGTTGGAAGGCTTGAAAGGAGATTTCCAGCAAGCCAAGAATCGATTGGAAGCGGTTGGGTTGACGGAGGCTGTGGGATCCATGCTGCGTTCACTTCGGCAAAAAATGCCCCATGCCAACGAATATCAGTTGCGCAATCGCGAACGTCAAAACACGATCAATGAAGCCCAATACGCACTGATTGACTTGGTCGACGAGCGTAACCGGAAACTGGATGTGATTGTTGCCCGTCTGTTTCGCGATGCCGAGAAGCCCGTCTCGCTTGACGAGCAACAGAGGCTCGAGCCGAAGGCTCGCGAGTTGTTCCGCGAACAGCGAACGGAGTTTCTTGACCCAGCGATTCGAAGTCAAAAAACCTACTTCAACGCTTTGGTCTCGCTTTCAACCACGGACCAGCAGATCGTCGATGCGGTGAAAGAAGCGACGCGGTACATCGATGAACGGGTCTTATGGATTCGCAGCACCACACCGTTGATGTCTCAGATGAAACCTTCACGAGAAGAGTCTTGGTTTCTGATGCCGTCTAGTTGGCAAAGTGTCCGCAGCAAGCTGTTGCTTGAGTTCGATCGACAATATCCGTTGTGGATCGCCGCCTTCTTGCTGCTGATCGGTTTGCTGCGATTTCGCATGTTACTTCGCCGAGAGATTCAGTCCATTGGTCAACAAGTAACGCAATCGGGATACACCAGTTTTGCGCCGACGATGAAGTCGTTGTTGCTGACGACCCTGACCGCGGCGCCACTGCCATTGGTGGCTGCCTTTCTGGGATGGCGATTGCGCGAGATCTCTGGTGACGACCGGGTGACCATCGCTTTGGCGAACGCTGCAACCACCTTGGCGGTGACCCACTTTCCTTTGGAGTTGTTTCGGCAAGTTTGTCGCGCGGGAGGACTGGCCGAGAGTCATTTCGGCATGGTTGCAAAGTACACGACATTGTTGGGACGCAATTTGCGATGGTTGATCTGGACGACAGTCCCGTTGCTGACGTTGGCTAGCTTTCTGGATTTCAATAATGTGGGATTTGGACGCGACACGCTTTCACGCTACATGTATGTCGCTGCAATGGCGTCCATCTGTGTGTTCATGGTGCGAGTGTTCCATCCGCGCAAGGGTGTGTTCGAAAATTTTCTTCATGCTCATCAAAACGGCTGGGCGAATCGTCTTTCCTATTTCTGGTATCCCGTGTTGGTTGGGATTCCGATTGCGTTGGCTGTCTTGGCCATCTTTGGCTACTACTTCACTAGTGAACAACTGGCATTGCGGTTGCACCAGTCGCTGTGTTTGTTGCTGGTGATCGGTTTGACTTCCTCCATCGTGCTGCGCTGGGCGATGTTGCATCGTCGTCGATTGCGCATCGAGCAAGCCCGCGCCAGGATCGCTGCAGACAACGCTCAGTCGATTTCAGAAGTACCTGTCACGCTGCCGGATGCGTCCCCGGAAGAGCTGAGTCATCAAGTTCAGCAGACCCGGCAGATGCTTCAGACGTCGATGTTCGCCGTCGCTTTGATTGGGATGTGGATGATTTGGAGCGCCGTGCTTCCCGCATTCGACTTGTTAGAGCGATGGCCGCTGTGGCAGTCCACCGAGACGATCACCGAGTCGGTTCCGACGGACGATGGGGGCACGATCACCAGAACGCGAGACGTGATCGACAATGTCACGATCGCCGAACTTGGCTTCGCGGCGTTGATGTTTGGCGTCGCCGTGGTTGCGATCCGCAACATTCCTGGTCTGTTGGATTTTGCCGTCTTGCGACGTTTGCCACTGGATCATTCCACTCGATATGCAATCACGACTTTGGTCAGCTATGCAATCGCATTGATTGGTTTGATCGTGGCCTGCGGTGCGATTGGTTTGCATTGGAATCAAGTGCAGTGGATGGCAACGGCGTTGACTTTCGGTTTGGCGTTCGGCCTTCAGGAGATGTTCGCCAACTTCATCGCTGGAATCATCATCCTCTTTGAACAGCCTGTCCGGGTCGGCGATATCGTTGAAATCGACGGTGTCTCGGGTGTTGTCACGCGGATTCGAATTCGCGCGACCACGATCACAAGCTGGGATCGCAAAGATTACATCGTGCCCAACAAAGAGTTCATCACTGGCAAACTGTTGAATTGGACCCGCAGTGACGAAGTTGCCCGGATCTCCATCGGAGTCGGTGTTGCCTACGGTTCCGATACCGATCAGGCCAGAGCACTGCTGTTGAAGGTTGCTTGCGATCACCAGGATGTGCTGGTTGATCCAGCACCGATGGCGATTTTTGACGAGTTCGGCGACAGCAGTTTGATGTTCATCCTGCGCGCGTTCGTCAGTAGCTACGACAAGCGTTTGTCGGTTCGCCACGATTTGCATACCGGGATCGACAAGGCGTTCCGCGAAGCAAATATTGAAATCTCGTTCCCGCAGTTGGATCTGAATGTCAGGCAGATGCCTGAATCTTTTCAGCCAACGCCGCAGCCCGACGCGGGAAGTTAGAATTCAGAGAAATCAGGGCGAGATCCCTCGATCCGTTGTCTCGCGTCCAACGATCGAACGCCAGGATTGGCGTTCGCCAGTTCCAACTTGCGTCGAGTTGGCTTCGTTTACCACGGTCCACGCACGTAGTAGACACCGAACTGATCG
>JBGCGI010000311.1:0-4909 GCA_045110715.1 Rubripirellula sp. | reverse complement strand
TCGTCGCACGAAGCTGGGCCGATTACAGGCCATTGAAACGTCGTTGCTCGAATAGAGAACGATAGACGCTAACCCCGTCGCACGAAGCTGGGCCGATTACAGGCCATTGAAACTTGCCGGGACGAGAAACGATGTCAGTGTCCCAACGTCGCACGAAGCTGGGCCGATTACAGGCCATTGAAACTCCAGATTCTGAACTGTCGCGACGATTTCCGCCACTTCTGTCGCACGAAGCTGGGCCGATTACAGGCCGTTGAAATTTGCGATCGGGTTGAGCGGATTAGATTGTTCAACCTGTGCGGTGGTGATCGCCGTGGTGACCATCTCTTCGAGGTTTTCCTGGATCTCCACTAATTCCCACGCGGAGGCGCCGCCGTCGCGATGGACATCGGTCAACCGTGAAACGAGAAGCGATCGCAAATCATCCGTCCATCTTGGATGCACCGATTCGAGCGTTCGGGAGTGCTCCCAGACATGCTTCAGCCAGCGCGAAACGCTGTCGTTGTGATACTCACTTGATTGCTGTGCAGTGGATACTCTTGTGATTGCTTGTTCAAAGCGATGCAGGTTGATCGTTTCACTGATCGGCAGCACATCGACGACGAATTGCTCTCCAACGTGAAAGTCACGATCCAATGGATGACCGACTCGGACCTGATGCATTTGCTGAGCGTCTAGTAGTTGGCTTCGCCAGTTTGCAAGATCGATGCGTGGGCGATCAAAGTCGGTCATTGGAAAAGCAACGGCGACGAGGTGTTGCAAGCTTTGTATCTCTGCCTGCAATTCGGGGGCTGCCAAGGAAACACTCCGGCGAAGCAGGGTGAGCCAACGTGGTAGGGAATCCTCCAGCAGTTCACCAATCAGTCGATGCTGTTTCGGTTCGTCATCTTCTAAGCGAGCGCGTGCAGATTCGATGCGATCGATCACGTCGCAGAGCAGTTCATCCACGTGCCGGATCCCAGCTTGGCACCAGCGAAGATAGTCGGTCAGCGAATGATGCAGCCCAAACAGTAACGTGGGATCGACATGGATACGAATCGATTCGACGTCGACTTCGCTGGCGCGGTCACGCACGGAGACCATTCCGCTCGACTCGAGCGACTGCAAACCGTTGGCAATCGTTCGCCATCGCTCTTCGCATTCGCGCTGAAAATCAACTGAATCAATTTCGCTCATCATAAAACCATCACTACGAGAGTAGGAAGTGAACTTTCAAGCCAGTGCGCAGTTGGCGGTTTGAAGGAGTGGATCTTGCCTAAGCTCCATAAGCACGGCGTTCTTTGCCAAGTTCCACTACAGGTAGCCCCGATTCGCAAGTCTGACAAAACAATAGACGCACGCTGACGCGATTGGTGACATGCTTCTGTCACGAAGCGAGCAGTGGATCGTTCTGTACGTGATCACCCACTTCAGCGATCCCATTTCGACAGATCCCACTCACGAGTTCACCAAGGCAATTGCCATGACCATGACCATTTCGATCCAGCCAACTTCTTCTTGTCTTGTCGTCTGTGCGACCCTGTTGCTGATCGCAGCGGGTGCCAACGTTTCGATCGCACAATCAACCGACTCGGGCGTTGAAGCGGCCGAGGATTCTCTCGCGGCAGCGACTGAATTGTTAGAAGAGTTGACTGAATACCATGAGCGAATGAAACGCGACTATGGGACGATGGAGGCTTGTCTCACCAAGGCTCGCGAGGGAGACGGTTATGCGATGCAAAAGATGGCCGGCATGTATTTGCTCGGTGACACGGTTGAGAAGTCGCTCGAGAAAGCGGCGCACTGGTACGAGCAAGCAGCGGAAAAGGGATTCGAACATTCGATGGGCATCATCGGAGCTTGTTATCGCAAAGGACTCGGAGTGGACATTGACAATGACAAGGCGTTGCATTGGCTGGAGCTAGCAACCAGGGAGGGAAACCACACGGCAATGACGGAACTGGGAATGTTGTTGAGTGACAAGAACAGTGGCCATCAAGACGAGACTCGCGCGTTTACCTTGTTCTTGCAGGCGGCCCTGAAGGGTAGCGAAACAGCAATGTACGAATTGGGGTGGTGCTATCACGCAGCCATTGGCGTCAAACAGAACGACGTCAAGGCGCGGCAATGGATGTCCAAGGCCGCCCAAGCGGAATCACCGAAACCGGATGTGCTGCGTTTGATGGGCCACTTTCACGAAAAAGGAATCGGCGGCGATGTAGACATCGAGGCGGCGAAGGATTGGTACAGGAAGGGCCGCGATGCGGGTAGCAGTGCGTCGATGTATTCTCTCGCAAAATTACTGATTGCTGAGAATCGTTTTGCCGAGGCACACACACTGCTCTTGCAGGCCAGTTCGCTGGGCAACAAATACGCATTTGGACTGATCGGTGATTTGTACCTTGATGGAAAGGGTGTGCCGCAAGATCCAGACGTGGCCCGCGACTGGTATGCCAAGGGTGCCGATGCAGGGTCATCCAAGAGCATGTACAAGCTGGCGAGAAGTATGATTAACGACAATCCAAAACGTGAAAACGAGTTGGCGTTGATGTGGATTCAAAAAGCGATTGACGCCGGCCATCCCTGCGCAATGGACTTGATGGGATTGGTATGCCAAGGAGGTTTCGGCGGCAAGCGAGCCAACAAAGACGCCGCGATCCGGTGGTACCAACAAGCAGTCAAGAACGGCTGTGGTCATGCAAAAGGGCACTTGGCCAAACTCGCACCTTAAGTTCCTGTTCCCCTAACGACGAAATCATGCTTGATATCAACAATACGGTTGATCGTCTGATCCACGCTGACGAGAGCGAGTCATCACAAAGCCGAAAGAAATCTTGCCGTGAACTTGCGCACGGCGGTGCTCGTTTGACGTGATCTGCTTCGATCGCGGCATATTTTCCGGATTAGGATCGGACGGGAAATCGCTTTCTAATTTTGCAACTTCGCCGGGATCGCCAAGCCAACTTGCGAACATCGCAGCGGGAACGGCTGCTAGAGCGGTGCGATAATCGTTCCCGATCTGCCTTAAGTGTCACGAAGCGATCTCTCTCGAGTCTTTAGGGAAAAGCCCTTCCTTCCTTCTTCGACTCAGGATCATTCGATGACCCATTCTTCACGCTTGCAGCTTCCTTCTCAACGCTCTCAATCTCAGCAGCCTTCTGCGGCACCAGTTCCTGCTCACCGCTCGGCTGAGGCTGCCATTGATCACTCCATCGCTCGCCAAGAAGACCGTGGTGCGTTGGCCGCTTTGTTCACCGACGCCAAAACTCGGCAACTGCAAGCCGATTGTGCCGAGATCGAAGAACAGCAAGCCGTTGACTTGGCGATGTCGCGCGTCGATGCCGCAGCCGATTTGCGGCTTGCCCAATTGCACCGAGAAGCCGAGCGGCGGCGCACCGACCTGCGCGATCGACACAACGTTCGAAGCGGCGAACTTGGCCTCCAGCAAGTGCGTGTGACCAGCGAAGCGATGATCGGCCAAATCAATCTGCAGCGCGAATTGTCGCAGCAAATCAACGATTCGAGCTGCAGCGAAGAAGATAAAGCAATGCTGACGGAACTCTCAAAAATCTGGGCGCAACAACGAATGGATGCGAAATCTGATTCGGCTCGCCGCCCATCGGCCTAGCCAAAGTCGAGGGACGATCGAAGCACAGCTTGTCACCGAAATCAGCGGCGGGCGTTCTGCCTACAGCTCAACTTTTCAACACAGAGAAATCGACCATGAAATCAAACAAATCTTCTGATCAAGCTTCCCAGAAAATGGGCACTCGCGTCGAAGGACTGATGAGTCGCGGTACCAGCCTAGCGGACTTCATTGGCAAATCGAGCGGGCATCGTGAACGAAAACAGCTACTGCAGGAAAAGATTCGCTTGCGGGCAATGGACGTCAAACGCGACGAGTCTGTTAAGGCAGCGGAGATCTGCCGCTTGCAGGACGAGTACGATCGGCAAGACGCCCACGACTTGATGATCCTGGACCACCAACAACAGATGGAAGAGATCGAACAAAGCGCCACACGCAAAGCATTTGCATCAATGCAATCGATCCTGGAGTCGAGAGTGCAATGCCAAAAGAAGGCGGAAAACTTGGTTGGCGATCCCGATTTGATCGCCCGCGCGTTGGCCAACATCGACAACGTTCACTACGAAGCGACCCAATCCATGATTGATCGCAATCACGACATCGTCGCTGGCGACGCGGACGAGTAATCCAAGTTAGATAGGCCTCCCGGCTGGGCTGTTGAAACGGTTGAAAACCATCTTCACTCTCCCTTCGCGAGAGTCGAACGCAGTAGGGCCCGGAGAGGGGCAATCCGCGATTTAGGAAGATCATAGCGACACAGCCAATTAGCCCTCTCCTCGCCGGAGGCTTGACTCTCGCAGCGGAAGAGTAACGTCGGAAATTGCCAACTTTGCCTAACACCCCATTTTGTGGAATTCATGTCTAACGAAACCGAGACGCAAACCGATCCACCATCAACATCAGCGGTTTGTCTGACGACGACTTGGGATGGCCAGCTGGTATTGCTGGGCACCATCGTCACTATTCAGCTTGTGGCAGCCTGGTGGCCACCGGCGACGGTGCTGACGGCGATCCCTTTGTTGGCACTGGCCAATCGAACTCACTCGCCGGCAAGTAACGCGACAAGGCCGTCTCGATTCTATCTCGCGTGCCTACTGATCGCTGGCACTTCGGTGCTGGGCGAATTGCGCGAGATAGCAAGCTTCCTGTCCGCACCCACCGACGATTCGTCGGGCGTCAGTGCCGCGTCACTGCTTGCCACAGCCATGCCTCGGATGATTGCACGCGTGGTGATTCCGTTTGCGGCGGGATTGGTCGGGTTGATCATCTTTGGGCAATTGGAGGCTGGGCGACAGCAAGCAGGCGGCGCCACGATTTCGACGCAGTGGGTACAGCGACTGAGCG
>JBGCGI010000310.1:0-13921 GCA_045110715.1 Rubripirellula sp. | reverse complement strand
GCGGGTTCATTGGACGCAAGAGTGATGGTGAACCTGGGTGGCTAACGATCTGGCGAGGCTACAAAAAGCTACTCGTCCTACTTGACGGAATGCGGCTCGCCGAACAATCCTCCACCAAAGGTTGTGGGTAATGACAAGGCTTCCAGCCGCAGTAGATTTGCACACCGCGACGTCTGGTGTTTGAGTCACCGGATGGCTCACGCCATAACGCTAGACGTTCTACGTGGCTGAGGCTTCCAGCGGCAGTAGATTTGCACACCGCGACGTCCGGTGTTTGAGTCACCGGATGGCTCACGCCATAACGCTAGATTGCTGGATTCATTCCACTCGCTTGCTTTCAGCGTAAGGACGCAATCGGGTAACTCAATCCGCGAGTCCGCGGAGTCGGTCACCTTCCTCGAGCACACTGTCGATCAGCTCATCATCGACAGTGTCGGTGATGGCTTGACGTGTGATTTTCGCGCTGCTCGTCCGTTCAATCACCACCAGGCACATGTCATCGAAGGGAGGGGCTGAGCCAACGTGTTCCAGGACAGATTTGACGATTCGATCTTTGACCGCATCGGCATCGCCGCCCATCTTTGTCAACTCGCGAACCTTATCCATGCCGAACTCAACGTCATTGGCGTCCATGGCCTCGTTGATTCCATCGGTGTACAACACGGCGAGGTCGCCAAGGTTCAGCGGGAATTCGACGGCTTCGTAGTCCATGCCGTCATCGATGGCGATTGGCAATCCCGATTCTTCCTCGCCCGGTTCCACAATTCCGCCGTCTGCGGTTCGTACGACCGGAGGCATGTGCCCGGCGTTGACGATCGTGACCAGATCGCTTGTGGGGTCGATGACCACGACCAAGAAGGTGATGAAGCGTTCGACATGCAGCCGACTCATGCGATCGTTCAGTCGCACAATAGCGCGGGCCACATCCGAATCACTTGCCAAACAAAAACGCGTTTCGGCAGACAGTTTGGCCATGAACATCGCCGCGGCGACTCCATGTCCGACCACGTCTGCGACCACCACAGCGACTCGGCCATCGGTCAAATGAATGTAGTCGAAGTAATCGCCGCCGATGTGATTCGCAGCCTGATAGAAACTGCGTACTCGGAAGCCAGCAGCCTCTGGAGGTGACTGAGGCAAGAATGCCTGTTGAACTTCGGTCGCTAGTTTCAAATCTTGCTCCACTTCTTTTTGATTCAACGCTTGCTCATGCATCCGCGCGTTGTTGATCACGATGCCGGCTTGTGCGGCAACACCGGATAGCAAGTCGGTGTCTTCGTCGCGAAACTGACCGCGGCCTTGCGTCGAATCAATCTGCAGTGCACCAAAGCTATTTCCGTTGCTGTCGGTCAGCGGAGCGCAGATCATGGAGCGAATCGAGAAGTCGGCGATGGATTGGCTGCTGTCAAAGCGGCTGTCTTCCGACGCGTCCATCGACAGAATGGCTTCCTTGCTTGTCATCACCTGGTTGATAATCGTGCGACTGATGCGCACCGTCTCGGTTTCGTCGTGCTTGGATCGCATCTGCACCCAGCGGGGCACGAGATCACCGTTGTCGTTCTTCATCACGACGAAGCCGCGGTCAGCCGCAGGGAAGATGTCAAACAAACTGAGCAGCACTTTCGGCAGCACTTCGTCCACCGCCAAGGCGTTGCTAAGGTTGCTGTTGATTCGCATCAACGCCTCCAGCTTGGCCTCCGGGGTGGCCGCCATCTTCAAGCCATCGGTGGAGCTGCGAAACTCAACTTTCGCGCTTTCGTGGCTGCTGAGTTGCTCCGTCTCCTGCTCGTCGACCATCTGGATTCCGAAATTGGAACCGTCGAAGGTCATTTCGTTGCCACCACGGGCAAATTCGGGAACTTCTTCCCCATAGAAGACAAGTTCGACTTCGCTGATGCGAATTCGGTCGCCTTCTCGCAGGAACTGTGGGCCAGTTAAGAGCTGCCCGTTGAGGAATGTGCCGTTGCGACTGCCCGAGTCCTCGACCACAAAGCCGTTCGATTTCTTGGCCACTTTCGCGTGATATCGGCTGACGGCGCCAGCATCGACCACGATCGAACATTCGGGATGCCGGCCAATGGTGGTTTCTCGATCAACAAGCTCGAACTTGGTGGGCGTTTCGTCAGCGTTGGGTGAAGTGGACAGGAATGCCATCAGGTTACCAATTAGTCATCTTGAATTCGTCCTCGCCATTGTAGGTATCGACCCCCTAACGAACAACGAACCTTTCCCCCTGTAGCCTGCAAATTTGCAATCAGACGCCATTCTGGCCCCCCAATCAGTATCAGCAGGTCAGTCACGGCCATCCGTTACCCGTACCAAGCCATTGTGGGCCGACAATCTGCCATGCCGCGACAGCTGGACTTTGCAGCGGTGATCTAAACTTGGTAAATCTGCGTATCATGGAGGAGCTGTCCCGGGTATCTGGACGAGATGCCCAGGGCAAATGGAGCTGCTGCCCTGGACATTGATGAAAATGGCCTAGGCGATGGAGGGTTGTCCCGATCTTTCAGCATCCACTTCCCCCCCAAGTATTTCTCCCATTTTGCGTCCCCTCTCCATGCGAGTTCAATCTCCCCAGTTGCCTGAAATGAGACGTTTCGCGCTCCTCGTAATCGTGATGGCTTGGATGCCGATCGTTGTTGCCGCCCAAGATGGAACGGGCAGCCGCGATTCACTTTCCGCTGCAGCTGAGCTGCTTGCCGACGGTGATTTTTCGAAAGCCATGTTGGCCTACGAAGCCATTGAGCCCACCGAAATGACCGCAGACGCGAATTACAACTTCGCGATCACGCTGTATCGGAATCAACGGTTTGTTGAGGCAGCGGAGAAGTTCCAGCAAGTTGCCGCCTCCAGTGACGCGTCGCTCGCCGCCAGGGCTCGCTACAACCTTGCCAATGCGATGTACGCGCAGGCCTTGGAGCACCTCCAAACCGACGCCAGTTCACAACAGTCGCCTCCTCAAGCTTCCGATCCCCAACCTGCCATAGCGCTTTTGGAATCAGCGATCACTCACTATCGCAGTGCGCTCAGGCTTGATGCGGGTGACGACGATGCTCGCGCCAACATTGAGTTGGCGAATCGGCTGTTGAAGCAATTGAAGCAAGAGCAAGACGACCAGCAAGAACAGGATCAAGAACAGGATCAAGAACAGGACGACGCAAAAGAACCTGGCAGTAAGCAACAGGAAGACGATTCGCAACAGGAAGACCCGTCGGATCAGCCGGACGAGTCGCAGGCGTCTTCCAGCGAGCAAGACGATGCTGACGAAGGCCGGGATTCGGAGTCGCAGCAACAGTCTCCTGAAAACTCGGAGGACAGCCAAGCTCAAGATGACTCTGCGAGCGACCCTGGTGATCCCAACGAGGAGGCGGGCGAAAGCGAAACGGAGTCCGCTGGAGATGAGCAGCAGGAGAAGACTCCGCCAGGTGAGCTTTCCGCTGTCAACGAGTCCGAGGACGATTCAGCGTCATCAAGCGAAACTCAGGAAGCGATGCCAGTGGAAGCGGATCAAATGACCGACCAGGAGGCTCGCAAATTACTTCAAGCAATCCGTGATCGGGATCTGTTACGCCGTTTGCGAAAACAGGCGGCCGAGCGATCACGCCGGGTTCCGGTTGCACGTGACTGGTAGGGGGACTTTTTCCATGCTTGTACGGATTTTGGTTGCGGCGTTGCTGGTTGCCAGCGGCACATCTTGTTCTGCCGTCGATGTCGGTGCCGACGTTTCAACGCGCGAGACCTATGTTGGCGAGCCGATCGTCTATGAAATCTATTTGAACAACGTCGTTGATCACGATGTGCCAGAGGTCCCAGAGGTTGATGGGCTGACGATCGAGTCGATGGGGGCGCCGTCGCAGCGAAGTAGTCGTTCGATCGTGATCCAGAATGGACGCCAACGACAAACGGTGCGTTCGACGATCACGTATCGCTTCCGAGTCACGCCGAATCGTGAGGGCACGTTCACGATTCCGCCGGTGAAAGTCGTCGCCGGGTCACTGGCAACGATCACGAAAGCCGTCCGAATCGTGGCGACGAAGAGCGAAACGGGTGATTTGATGTTCGTGGAGGTTTCCGGAGATCGGGAGGAAGTCTTCGTTGGCGAGCCTCTGGAACTAACACTTTCGCTGTGGATTCGTCCCTACCGGAATCGTGAGTTGCGTCTTGCCTTTGATGACCGGGAAATGTGGTCGCAGTTGTCGCAGCGAACGAATTGGGGGCCATTCACAAAGCGTATGGAAGAACTTGCCGAGCAGCGTCAGTACCCGGGAGGACGCTCGGTTCTGAAAGAGGTGCCGGCGGACTCAGCGTCGGGCACCGGCGAAACCGTCGAACGCGAATTCTATCTCTATCAAGTCACTACCACGATCTATCCCGATCGTCCTGGCAAGATTGACTCGGAAGGGCTGCGGATGGTTTTGAGCTATCCGGTCGAGCTTGGACGTCGTCGCGGATTCTTTGACGATCCATTCTTTGGCAGCCTTGGAGGCGGCGGTCGCGTGAAGGTGACGAAGTCGCGTCCGATCGAGGCGACCGCGTCGATTGATTCGGTATTGGTCAAGCCGATTCCGACAGCCGATCGCCCGAACGACTATCGCGGAGCCGTCGGTGAGTACTCGATCATCACCGACGCGAAACCCAAGCGTGTGAAAGCTGGTGATCCGATCACCTTGCACATGGTGATTGATGGCGACGGCCCAATGGAGTTGGTGCGGGCTCCCGACTTGGCCGTCCAAGACAGCCTGACAAAAAATTTCAAGGTGGATGACGAGCCCCTCGCCGGCATCGTTGATGGCACGCGAAAGATCTTTGCCACCACGGTCCGCCCGTTGCACGATGGTGTGACCCAAATTCCCCCGATCACTTACAGCTACTTTGATCCCAAGTCCGGCAAGTTCGTGACCAAGCAAAGCCAGCCGATTGCGATTGAAGTCGAGCCTGCTGAAGTTTTGGCAATGGATGCGATCGTGGGTGGGAATCGGCGTGGTGGCAGCGGGAAGACGCCAAACACACCCAGTTCGTCATCGCCGCAGCGTCTGGCAGGTGCCGCTGCACCGGCGTTTTCGTTGTACAACGGCCCCGGATTGCTGACCAACTCGCCGCGTCCCGACCTGCTTTCAGCGATTGGAATGCCGTTGCTGTGGTTGCCACCAATGTTCGCTCTGCTGGCGGTTTTGTTTGGTGCGAGAGAGCAGCTCAGTTGGCTGGTCGGGAGGTTGGTTTCCGATCGAAGTCGGTTGGACCGAGCGCTGCGAACTGCTGAAACGGCACCCGACGTGGCAGTGTCTCTCCGTGATTTTTTGTCTGCCCGCTTCAGCCAGCGCGGACAGTCAGAGGCAAGCAATGAATCGGCAATCAGGGAGTTCACCATCGGGCAGTTAAGGGCAGCCGGCTTGAACGAACTGGCCATTCGAACCGAACGAGTATACGCCCAAGCCGAGAAGGCCGGATTGATGCCCATGGATGAACGTGGCCTCCAAGAACTCAAAAGCGACGTCGTTTCGATTGCCGATGATTTGCGAAGTAAGAAAGGACGCGTTCTTTTGGCTCGCCATTCGAGTTGGTTGTCGACCAGTTCTGTGATTGCGTTGGCAATCACGCTTGCGATGCAGGGAACCGCTCTCGCCAAGCACGAACTTACAGCCCAACAACAGACGCAGCTGTTGGATACCGCGACCACTGAATTTCAGGCTGCTTCGACCGATGCAATGTCACCGGCGGAAAGTCAGCAGGCCTTTGAGGCGGCGGCAGAGAGCTTTCAGTTGGTGGTGGACTCTGGTGTCACAAGTCACCCACTGTATTTCAATTTGGCGTCCGCTCAATGGAAGTCAGGCCAAGTCGGGCTTGCGGTTGCAAACTATCGAAGAGCGTTACGGCTGGACCCCACCAACGAAGTTTATGGTCGGCACCTCGCGATCGCGCAAGCAGGCAAGCAGCCCGTCTCAAGAAATCGCGCGATCGCGTTGGCGCAGCGTGCGAACGAGTTGCTGCTCCGTTTCGTCTCGTTACGAGCGGTGATCGGATTGCTCTGGTTCACCTGGTTCTCACTTTGGATCACGGTTGCATTGCGAGCCTTCCGGGTTTCCTTTCCATGGAAAACGATCGCCATCGCTTGCCTGCTGGTGTTGCTCGTGACCGGCTGCAGCTGTTGGTTGCAGGTCGCTCCCTTGATTCGGGACGACGCGGGAATCTTGGTCGTTTCCGAAGTCTCGCTACGCAGTGGAGACGGCAACGAATTTGCTGAAGCGAGTCAGCTGACGGGAGTCGAAGGCAAAGCCGTCCGCGTTTTGATGAGCCGCGGCGACTGGACGCAGATCGCAACCGACGACCACGTCGGTTGGGTTAGCAACGACGTGGTCGAACGAATCTAACAGCGTGGCTGCGGCTTCCAGCCGCAGCGAATTGGCAAGCGAAACTAGGGCTTCCAGCCGCAGCGAATTGGCGATCGAAACTACGGCCTCCAGCCGCAGCGAATTGGCGAGCGAAACTACGGCTTCCAGCCGCAGCGAATTGGCGAGCGAAACTACGGCTTCCAGCCTCAGCGAATTGGCGAGCGAAACTGCGGCTGGAAGCCTCAGCCACGTTTACTCGAAGCGGTAGATGCTCTGACCGCGGTTGTCGCCTGTCAGGTAGTAGACCTCGCCGTTTTGGTCTTCGCCAAAGGCGACCACTGCGACGCTGTCCGGAATCACTTGCTCGTTGCGAGTCACTTTGCCGTTGGCTTCGTCATACGAGAGCGCCCAAACGCGTCCGCTGACATAGTCGGCATACAGATACTTGCCTTTGAGCTGCGGGACTTTTGAACCTCGGTACACGCGGCCGCCGGTGATCGACCGACCGATGCGATGATCGTACTCCCAGACGGGATCGGATAGTTCGTTGTTGCCTTTGATGAACGGGCGATTGCCAAACGGATGGAAACCTTCGGCGACGCTCCAGCCATAGTTGCCGCCTTTCTTGACGATCAGGATTTCTTCCCAGAGCTCTTGCCCGACATCGCCGCACCAGAACGTGCCTGTCTCTTTGTCGAAGGAAAGTCGCCACGGGTTGCGAATGCCATGAGCATAGATCTCTGGTTTGGCTCCTTCGACTTTGACGAAAGGATTGTCAGCCGGAATGCCATAGTTCTTTCCGTCGGCGGGATGATCGACATCAATTCGCAAGATCGATCCCAGCAAGGTTGCTAGGTTTTGACCGTTTGCTTGAGGGTCGTTGCGATCGCCGCCATCTCCCAATCCAATGTACAGGAATCCATCGGGGCCAAACTCGATCGCTCCGCCGTTGTGGTTTTGGTAAGGCTGATCGATTTCCATCAGCACGAACTCCGAATTCGGGTCGGCCTGATTGGGATTGTCCTTCGAGACGGTGAACCGCGATACGATCGACTTCTTGTTGTCGATGTGCGAGTAATAGACATAGACGTAACCGTTCTTGGCAAAGTCAGGGTGGATCGCAAATCCAAGCAACCCCTGCTCGTTGGCACCGCGAGACTTCCAGTCGTAGACCTTGCCACGCAGATCCAAGAAGAGATGTGACTTCGTGACATTCGGGTCGTTTGCAAATGTCCAGATCGCTCCGTACTGAGAAGCTGCAAACAAGCGATCGCTGCCATCTTTCGGATAGGTCAGTTCCATCAGGCGAAGCGGGCGGACCTTGCCAGCGTCGTTGAAGGCTTCCCATTGGTCCCACTGAAGGTTCGGAAACGCTTGCTTTCCCGTCAGGTTCAGTTCGCCATCGATCGGTTGTTGCTTGGCTGATCCATCATCGTTCAGTTCACGAACCTTGATGTTTCGGTAGGCGACTTCGTTGCCATGGTCTTGCAGGCAGATGTGTCCCGAGCCCGCTTTGCCGAACTGATCGAACTTCGCGAACTTGCTGGCGGCGACGGCTTCGTTCCAGCTTTTGTCACCCAGGTTGAATTTGTAGTAGCGGAGTCCGTTCATGCAGACTTCGCAATCTGCCTGAGAGATGCGGATATACAGTTGGTTCCACTGGCCTGCAGGGCGGGTCGAGTCGGTGACCGTCTTGTCGACTGCCCAACGAGGTGCGGAAGGTTTGTACAGTTGGTACAGCCATCCAGCGAGTTGCGGGTCGTGTCCATCGACGTTGTCCTGGACTTGGATCTCCGGTCCGCTATGCCACGGCGGGCCATCGCCCTCGACAACATGGAACATCACGCCGCTGTTGCCGCCCTTGCTGATTTTGTATTCCAGCGACAACTCGAACGAGCCGTACTTCTTCTTCGAGACAATGTCGCCGGCGCCCTTGGCGATACGAGCCAACTGTCCATCAGAAACTTTCCAGCCGGTGGAAAGAGAATCCTTTTTGTAGTTGCGCCAATTCTCTGCGGAAGATCCGTCAAAAAGTAGCTCCCATCCAGCTCGCTGCTCCGAATCCGTGAGTTGATTGGCAGGAGCCTCGGCGTGAGAATGTGAGAGTCCGCTGACGGCGAACAGCGTGATCAGTAGGATTGGCAAGAAGTACTTCATTGATTAGCTCGCAACAATGTCTGGATTGGGCGGGTCGGATAGGGCAATGTGGGCAAAGTCGATACCGTCGGCGCAGTCTCGCTTTGTGGACAAAAGTATTATTCAAACCGAGGCAAGTCACAACTGCGAGCATTTTCGTTTCACGGTTGCGGTACCATTGGGGCAGGGACACAAGTAAAAGGGGGACATATCATGCACATTCGCCCATTTCTTCCGAGCGACGAAACGGCGGTCATTCTTCTCTGGCAACGAGCGGGACTGACGCGGCCTTGGAACGATCCACGAAAAGACATTGTACGGAAACTGCGGGTGCAGTCTCAGGCACAGTGGTTCTTGGTTGGACTGCTGGATGAGCAGATGATCGCTTCGGTGATGGTTGGCTACGAAGGTCATCGAGGCTGGATCAACTATCTGGCCGTCGATCCTGACTTTCGCCGTGCTGGACATGGCCGCGAATTGATGAATCACGCCGAAGCACTGTTGTTTGATTGCGGTTGCCCAAAAGTCAATCTGCAGATTCGCAAGGACAACCTCGAGGCAATCGCTTTTTATGAGGTGATTTGGTTCGCTAAAGACGAGGTGGTTAGTTACGGGAAAAGGTTGATTTCGGATACCTAACCGGCCTTGGCACCTTGGGAGTGCTTTCGTCCGCCGTTGATTCGTCGGGTGCTGCATACATTTGCTGCACGAACAGAACGGTTGGGTGCGATGGTTGAATGCGTTTGGCTTGCTCAAGTGACTTGATGCCTGCTTCTCGCTTGCCACTCTTGAGTTGTGCCCAGGCAAGCTTCGAAAGCGTGATTGGATCCTCTGGCGATTGTCGATTCAACTGAGCGAATCGGCGAGTTGCTTCCGCGTAATTCGCCCCCACGAGCAACGCCGTCGCGTAGTTGGACAAGTCCACTTGGTCGACCGGCTCTAAATCGACCACGGGTTCAAGCAACTGTTGAGTCGCGTTTGGATTGTTGGCGACCAGCATCAGGTGTGCGAGGTTGCTTCTGCACAGTCGATCATTCGGGTTCAACGCAAAGGACTTGGCATAGTGGATGATTGACGATTTGGTGTCGCCCTGGGCATGCAGCACAAGCCCCATGTGATAGTGCGCGACGGCGTGATTGGGAGCGACACGAAGGCATTCCCGGAAATCTTGCGAAGCCGATTCAAAATCCTGGAGGTGATACGCGCCAAGGCCGCGGTAACTATGAGCCAACATCGGTGACCAATAGGAAGCTTTGCTTGAGTCGTTGCCGATTTCGATGGCCCGCGAGGACTCTTGGATAGCGGTCTCGTAATCGCGATCTGATAGCGCAATGGTTGCCAATGCGAGATGCCCTTCGGCGAAATCGGGATCCTGCTGAACCGTGGCCCGGAACAACTTGACGTCGCTGTTCCACAAAGCGTTTCGGTCGGAGGTGTGCAGGCCCAGCCATCCACCAGCGACCAGCAGCGAGGCGAACGGAATGACTTGTGGGATCTTCCATTTGTCAGTGAGTTGATAAAGCCAGATCACTGTAAACATCAGCAGTCCCCACGAAGCAGGGTACAAGTATCGTTCCGCCTTCAGGTGCCGCAGCGGAAGCAAGCCCGATGCTGGTAGCATCCAGATCAGCATCCAAGCAGCAGCGAATCCCCACGCCCGTTTCTTTGCGACACCCCACAACGCAAGTGATGCGAATGTCAGGATCCCGAGGCAGGACAGCAATTCGGCTGAACCGAATTGCATCGATACATTCCAGTGGTCCGAGATCGATGGGTTCAGCGGAACAAGAACGCGTGCAACGTAATGCATCCAGATTCGCGCAGACGTGCCAGCGTTCAGCAAAGGAGAGTCGGTCGGATAGGACGCATTGAGACCGATTCCTCCCAATAAGATCCAGCGAAAAGCGAGCATGCCCATCGCCGCGGTCAGCAAGATTCCGACTCGAAACAATCCAAGCCGGATACTCTCCGATTCATCGCGCGGCCGACTGCAGACCAAAACGGCAAGCATGATCGGAACCACGAAGGCGAGCTCTTTGCAGCCCAACGCAATGATGAATGCGAAGCATCCAAAGATCGTGTCGCGGCGTTGAGCCCAACGAAGTTTGACTTCGCGATGCAGGAAGCCGCCTTGATCGACTTCGCCTTGCGGCCAAAGCAACAGAATGCTCACCAAAGCAAAGAACGTGCAGAGGCAGTCTTTGCGGCCGCTGATCCAAGTCACACTATGGACTCCCAGCGGGTGCGCGGCAAACAGGCAGGCGGCAAGGAGCGACACCTGCACGCGACTGCTTGTGCTCAATTCGGTGGTGGACTTGAGCACGCGAAGGCCGAGTAAGTACAGGCAAATCACGCAAAGCAAGTGCCAGCCAATGTTCTCGGCATGGTACAGCCACGCTCGATCTCTCCAAATCGCCCAGTCGATTGTCAGGTTGACTGCCAAGACGGGACGCCAGTATCCACCGCGACCATCGTTGGTGCCTTCGTTTCGATCAAGGTATTGGCCCAGTGTGCTGGTCCAAATCGATTTCGCGTCTTGCCAATTCGTGATCCGATAACCACCGTCAACGATCTCGGTTCGATCAAGCCAAACAAAATCATTGGAGAGCGATGATAAGTAGGGCGTGATGGCCGCGAACAGCAGCAGGATCGCGACCGTACTTCTGTGACTGAGGTATTTACCCGCAGTGTCAGCAGGGAGCTCACTGCCTTGAGGAACTGTCGAAGCCAAAGCGCTAGACGCCTCAGCCACGTTGGCGTCGGCAGAAGGCAAGCGTGCCAAGAACGAGCATCCCTGCCATCATCGGCTCGGGAACCGCGATCACATCGGTGTGGAGCAGCAAGTCGTAGGTTCCACCGTTATTGAGATTGTCGACTTCGATGAAGTACGTGCCGCTAGTGGCAACAGGGACATTGAAAAGGATCGAATCATCCGCCCTGACATCACCAGATCCGAATGAGTCGCCGGAGTATTGTGTGTCGTCGTTCGAGGCAAGCAGAGTACTGGCGGCATCGAAGACACGAAGGAATGGGTTCGAGCCAAATAGCTCATTGTTGATGTCTACCGTCAGCGTCGAGCCCGCTTCCAAAACGACGCTGAAAAAATCGGTGTCGGCGCTGCTGGAGTGTGAGGCGACCACATTGACGGCGCGCCGATCGACGACCGCCAAGTCGGTGAAGTTCAAGGCCATCGCAGTCGCTATCGTATCGCCCGCGTCACCCACTTCATTGACCGACGCGGGAGTGAAGTTCAGCAGTCCGTCTGCGTAGGAGAGTTTGACTTTTGAATGATCCGAAAACGTTCGTTGGGTTTCTCTCTCGGGTTCGCTCAAGGCAGTGGCTCCAGTCGCCATGATGTGCAGGTTCTGAACGCCTCCGGTGTTGATCGCGGTTCCCGTGTACGTCACCGCGCCATAGGAGTCCTGATGGCGAAGGCCAAGGTTGTGTCCGAGTTCGTGTGCGGCAGTACCAGCCAGCGACGCGCTCAATTCCGCAATCTGCCTCGTGCGAGGTTCAAACGTCTCGATGAAGCCGTCGAAGTTCGCTGTATACACCTCGGCTACGTCGGTTTTTCCATCGTTCCGCCAATCGATTCCGTCCGCGCGACCGAAACTGGAGGGATCTGCTGCACCAAAGGTAAGTGTCTCGAAAGTGCCTCCTGGATTCACTTCCGAAAACGTCACGTCGAAGTCGGAGAAAGCAAAGTTCAGCGACGACAAAATGTTCCCGCGAATCGTTGAGACTTCCGTAGCGTTGAACACCGCTGTTCCGGCGAATGAAGTTGCTGTATTCAGTTGCGTTTCGAAATCGGTGTAATCGAGGAATACCGAAATGCCCGCTTGCACGTTGGAGCAAGCGAGAATCAACAGGATGGGCAAGGCGAATCGCACGGTGGAGAGATCCAAGCTGGAAATGGAGTTGCAGCGAAGCGCGAGTCTAGTAAGCCGGGTTAACGTAGTCAACGAATTTTCCGTTTTCTGTGCGTTTGTGCACTCGCGGGCCACGCTCAGTTGTCGTGCGCGGTTTCGTCGATGGATTGGCTGCCAGTGAACACATTTTCATGCAGGCGAATGTTTTGATTCGTGCTGTCTAGATCCAGATCGTCGGCGCCCTGAGAGGTACGACTCACTCGGCAACCCGCGATCGTCGTGTTGGACGTGTCTCGAAGTACAATCCCGGAGCCGCAGTCCGTCAAGCTCAGGCCGGTAAGGGAGCAGCCTTGGCAGCCTTCCAGGATGAGAGCCCCTTTGTTGGTGGCAAACTTGTGCAGTGTCGAATTGGAAAAAATGCAATCAGCGCAGTTCTTGAAATGGATCGTGCCGGGGCGAACGAACTGACGCGGATTGAACGTGTTGCCGCTGACCACGACCCGTTGGCTATCCTGCACGACTAGGTTGTTCGGTTTCGGAGCAAAGAACGTGTTCGATCCAATCGTGACGTCGTGAGCAAAAGCGATATCAACGTTGGTGGTCGTGTCGCTCATCACGTTGGCGGTGATGGTCACCGAGTTGATTGGGTAAATCTTCTTGCCCGCTAAGCGGATGTTCGCGCCACCCGGGGCGGTCGTTTTCTGTTCGCTGCCGGAGTAGTTCGCTGAATGTTGGATCGTGCATCCGGTGATGGCGATCTCGGCAATCGATTTCGATGGGTCGTCTTTCGAACCGCTGACGTCGATCAGAACGTTTGCAGTCATGGTCGGCGTTTCGTCGCCCGGCATGTTCGCTTCGATGTCACAGCCTGTGATCTGAACATTGCGAACGTTACCATCGCGAACCACCACACCTCCACTGCGGTTGTACGAGATGTGTGAGTTGCCAATGTTGATTTGATGCAAGTTGACGTCGTCCAGGAACACGCCGATGCCCGAGTTCTCGTAGAGATGGCAATCTGAAATCGTGACGTTGCGATTACGCTCGACCAAGTGGATTCCATGCTGGCACCATCGCACGCTGACGCGACTGACGGTTGCCGCAACGGTGCGTTGCAATTCGATTCCGTCAGCTTGGGGATGGGCACCCAGGATTTCAATGCCGGTGACGATCGGCATGCGTTCATTCCAAGTTGCGGCTTGAAAGGACTTCGGTGAAGCCGTGCCCTGGTGAGAACCCACCAGGCGTATCGCAGGCCCCACGCCGTCCATGATCAGCGTCGACCCTACTTGCGAAACGATCTGGACCGCACCATGCTTGGTGAGATCGAATTCAAGCGTCTTGCTGATGCGATAGTGCTTTTCGTCCAACAGCAAGTTGCCGCCGCCCGCGTCAATCCGCGATTGTAACTCTGCCGAACGATCGGGCAGCGACTGCAGTCGCGGAAGTTGCTCGGCGGTCTTGGGCCACTGAGCATGCGCCCAGTGGGAGAGTGCTGCGACAAACAAGATGGTAAATATTGGTTGTATGAAGCCATCACCAGCCGATATAGGAATGCACTTAGAAGTCATCTCTCACTTTGTA
>JBGCGI010000309.1:0-8874 GCA_045110715.1 Rubripirellula sp. | reverse complement strand
GCAGGCACCATGAGCCGCCACGTTCGGCGTAACCCCAAGTTGGTTTTCGGGTGGGCCGTCTACATTTTGATGATGCACTTCGTCGATCTGTACTGGATCATCATGCCTGAAGCTCGAGAGATTGGTCCCGCCGCAGCAGCTGCCACAACCGGTGGCCCGATGGGCATCATCGCCAGCCTGCTTTGCGTGATCGGAATGGCCGCTCTGTTGACCGGATTGATCCTGAAACTGGCCGAACAAACGAAGATTGTCGCCGTTCGCGACCCGCGATTGCGTGAATCGATCGCCTTCGAGAACATTTGACCAACACGCACACTCCACATGGCCGACGCCATGTGTGAACGTTTTCCTTTGAATCACAACGCTTCGTAAACTTCATCATGGCTGCCTACGACGATTTAGACGTCAAACGCATTTTTCTTGTCGGAATCATCTCCGTGGTGGTGACGGCGGTCACTGCTTTGGCGGTTCAAGTGATGTACTACAACCTTGTCGAGTGGCAGAATTCTGAAACTGCGGCGGCCAGCGACTATCGCCGCCAATTACAGATTCTGGACGAACAAACCAAGCAAATTTCCACCTACGGTGTCGACGAAGAGACCGGGAACATCATCATCCCGATCGAAAAAGCGATCGAGCTGATGGTAAAAGAGAACGGCAAAGAGACATCGAATCCATCAAAGAAGGCCAGCAGTGACGAGACTTAGGTCACCACTGACGCGAATGATCAGATCCCTGATCGTTGCTTTCGCCACATTGACAGTTTTGACTGCCAGTGACGGTGGAAGCTATGCCTTGGCTCAATCCGGTCTCCAAGACAGCAGTGGCGTGGCCCTCAATGATGGGATCCCCCGCGAAGTCGAGAACGTCACCGTCGAGCAGAAATTGGGCGAACAGGTTCCTTTGAACTTGCCGCTTTACGACTCCCTGGGTCGTCGAGTCAAAACTGGTTTCTTCATTGACGGTAAGAAGCCAACGATCGTTTCGTTGAATTACAGCAGTTGCCCGATGCTCTGCAACGTGCAACTGAACCAGCTCACTCAATCGCTGAATGAACTGAACCTGAAGATCGGTGAAGACTTTCAGATTTTGACCGTCAGCATTGACCCAACGGAGTCAAGCGAGACGATCCGCAAGACGAAAGAGAAGTACGTCGAGCAGCTGATTGGCAAGCATCCTAAGGTTGAAGAGGGCTGGGCCTTCTGCACCGCACAGCAGCCGATCATCACCAACTTGGCCGATAAGTTGGGATTCAAGTACACCTATGACCGGAAATCAGGCGAATACTATCACCCTGCAATGTTGGCATTCGTGTCGCCCAAAGGCGTGATCACTCGTTACTCACTGGCCGTCGCGTTCGAGCCAGCCGACTTGAAGAAAGCGATCGTCGAAGCGGGTGACGGAACCGTGGGATCACCAGTCGACCAACTCATTTTGTGGTGCTTTAGCTATGACCCGACAAGCAACAGCTATGTGCCTCAAGCATGGAAGATCATGCGGATCAGCGGTGCAGCAACGATCTTGATCATGCTGGCTTGCTTGGCTCCGTTTTGGATCGGTCGCAAGCGTCTGCCAACAGAAGACACCGAAGACACACCAACCAACATCACTACTGAACCTGACCCGGTGTAAACGTCCCGTTTGCATTGACTGGAACATCAATCGATTTGATCAGCAATATGTTTGCCAACTTATCAGCCGCATTTTCGCTCCTTGGCGATTACTCCGAAGACTACGCCTGGTTTCCCGAAGCCGCGTCCACGTTCGCAGCCGACAATGACTGGCTGTACGGATTCATCACCATCGTCTGCGTGGTCTTCTTCGCTCCCATCGCTGGGTCTTTGTTTTACTTCGCGATTAAGTACAAGAAGCCAAAAGGCGAGAAGGCCGAGAGCAACGTCGCACACAATACGCAGTTGGAGTTGGCTTGGTCGATTCTGCCGTCGTTTGTGCTGATTGGAATGTTCATCTTGGGCGCCAAATCTTACTTGGATCACCGTACGGTACCTGATGGGGCGAACGAAGTCGGTGTGCAAGCCTTCAAGTGGGGATGGACGATGGACTACGGCGGAGGCACGTTCCATCCCGAACTGCACATCCTGCTGAACGAACCAACGAAAATGTCGATGCGTTCAAGCGACGTGATTCACAGCCTGTTCATCCCTGCCTTTCGTGCAAAGAAGGACATCGTTCCCGGTCGTTACAACTACATGTGGTTCAAGCCAACCGTTGCCAGCGAGAAGGTCAGCGATGCGGAACTCGCTGCTGCGAAGAAAGAAATCGCAGAAGAGGGCAGGAACTGGAGTCAAGCCGACTACGACAAGTATCAGTTCACCCAGGACGGCTACCGCTTCTATGATCTGTACTGCACAGAGTACTGCGGCAAGAACCACTCTGAGATGCAAACCGTCGTCGTGGTCCACGAAACGCTCGAGGATCTAAACGCTTGGATCAAGCAGTACAGCAAACGTGGCGAGGAGACTCCTGCCCAGTACGGTGCTTTGCTGTATTCAAGACGCGGATGCTCGGGATGTCACTCCATCGATGGCTCCAAGCGTGTTGGGCCATCTTTCAAAGAAACTTATGGCAGCGAACGTGCTCTGGTCAGTGGCGAAAAGGCCAAGGGTGACGAGAACTACATTCGCGAGTCGGTGATCTATCCAAAAGCGAAAGTCGTGGCTGGATACGCACCGGTGATGCCAAGCTACAAAGGCCAGTTGAGCGACGATGACATTTACTGCATCACGGAGTATCTCAAGGAGATCTCCGGGAACTCATCCGGCACAGATCAGACAACATCAAGCGGCAGCACTGAAGAAACAACTGCCGAGTAACAACACAGAATTTTAGAACGAACGCATCACGCGTTTTGATAATGAGGTAATGAAGATGTCTGCTGGATCACTTCCTTCAGGTGCGAAGATTCGAGACCCCGGTTACCCAACCGAGGCCGAAAACTATTTGACCAACTCCAAGGGGATCCTGTCTTGGATCTTCACGCTCGATCACAAGCGGATCGGGGTGATGTACCTGATTGGGGTCACCACGGCATTCGCGATCGCGGGAATCCTAGCGCTCATGATCCGGCTCCACTTGATGGAACCGGATGGGATGATCTTCACGAGCGCCGAAGCGAACAACTACTACAACCAAGTGTTCACGCTGCATGGCGCGATCATGGTGTTCCTGTTCATCATTCCGAGTGTGCCTGCGGCGCTTGGAAACTTTTTGGTTCCGGTGATGCTGGGGGCGAAAGATGTTGCATTCCCCAGACTCAACCTGTGTAGTTTTTATCTCTGGGTCTTTGGTGCGATCTTCTTCATCGCAGCGCTTTGCTCAAGCGGACTGGACACGGGCTGGACGTTTTACACGCCTTACTCAACGACAACCGATACGTCGGTGATCTTTGCCACGATGGGTGCCTTCATCCTCGGATTCAGTTCGATCTTCACGGGTCTGAATTTCATCGTCACGCTCAACACGATGCGACCGCCGGGGATGACCTGGTTCCGCATGCCGTTGTTCCTCTGGGCGACGTATTCGACCAGCATCATCCAGGTGCTTGCGACCCCGGTTCTCGGGATCACGTTGCTGCTGTTGATCGCAGAGCGAACCATGCATATCGGGATTTTCGATCCTGAATACAACGGTGACCCGGTCACCTTCCAGCACTTCTTTTGGTTCTACAGCCACCCTGCTGTTTACATCATGATCTTGCCTGCTTTCGGCATCATCAGCGATTTGATCAGCGTGCATAGCCATAAGCGAATCTTTGGATATCGCTTCATCGCTTACTCTTCGATCGCGATCGCCTTGTTAGGCTTCTTGGTCTGGGGTCACCACATGTTCACCGCGGGAATGAGCTCGCTGACAACGATCATCTTCAGTGCTCTGACCTTCACGGTTTCAGTACCGTCTGCGATCAAAGTGTTCAACTGGTTGGCTACGATGTACAAGGGCTCGATCAGCCTGACGACGCCAATGTGCTACGCGATCGCGTTCATCTTTCTGTTCACAATCGGTGGATTGACCGGATTGCATCTGGGAACTCTTGCCACCGACATGCACCTGCACGACACCTACTTTGTGGTCGCCCACTTCCACTATGTGATGGTTGGCGGAACCTTGGTTGCCTTCCTCGGTGGTGTGTTCCACTGGTGGCCCAAAATGTTTGGAAAGATGTTCAGTGAGCTCGGCGGACGAATCTCCGCCGCTCTTGTATTCCTAGGTTTCAACTTGACCTTCTTGCCACAGTTTGTATTGGGCAGTCGAGGCATGCCTCGTCGATATGCGACTTATGACCCGGAGTTCCAAGCACTTCACGTGATGAGTACCTATGGTGCTTTGTTGCTTGGAGCCGGACTGTTGGTCGCTTTGCTCGTCCTGCTGCACTCGTTGTTCCGTGGAAAGAAAGCTCCTGCGAACCCATGGGGCGGTGCAACTTTGGAATGGCACTGCACGAGCCCTCCACCGTTTTACAACTTTGAACGAGCACCCGCTGTCGGCGATCCCTATGACTTCGAAGACCTGGAGTGGGACGACGACAACGAGCGATATGTCAGTGTCGAACCAGAGCGAGAAATCGTTCCTGAAGAGACACCTGCACCTGCTCACGCCAAAGATCAGCACTAAAGAGTTCGCGACCTAAGCGAACTCGAGTTTGTGAATTCAACTTCCCTTTTTTTTCGATACACGATCCATGTCCACCATCGAAGCCGGCCCGGAGACTGCCCACGACGATCATGGTCACGACCATGACCATCCGTCGTTCTTGGCTCACCACTTCGACACGCCCGAACAGCAGTTTGACAGCGGCAAGCTAGGCATTTGGCTTTTCCTCGTCACTGAGATCTTGTTCTTCAGCGGCATGTTCTGCGCCTACGCGATTTTCCGTTCTCTGCGACCTGATGTCTTTGAGGGATGCAGCCAGTTCTTGAATACCAAGCTCGGCGCGATCAACACCGGCGTGTTGCTTTTCAGCTCACTCACGATGGCACTTGCTGTTCGCTGTTCCCAAACGGAAGAACACAAAGGCCTGACCGCCATGCTGGCTGCGACGCTGTCATGTGCGATGATCTTCTTGGGTGTGAAGACAATCGAGTATTCGCACAAATGGGGCATGGGTTTGCTGCCAGCTGGATCGTTTTTCTACAATCCAGCAAATCCTCACCCTACCTCCGAGCAAATCGTGCAACAGCATGGCTTCTCAGAGAGTGCGGCCTACTTTTTGACCAACAGCCTCTACTTCCTTTGTGCCCCTTTCTTGATCCTGACCATTGGCGTGCTCGCTTGGTTGCTTTTATCAATCGTAAGAGGAAACGCGTTTCAGACTGCCTGTGCGAAACCTTTGCTGGTCGTCTGCGTCAGCTTCTTCATCGGAGTGGGACTCGGAACGTTCTTGGAGAGTGGCGATTCACATGCGGATGAGCATCACGCCGAAGTGCATGATGAGCACGCTGGACACGATCACGGCGCTGAACATGCTGATCATAGCCACGAACAAGCGGATGACGGTGAAGCGTCGGTGCTAGAGATGCTGGCGACCGACGCCACCAACTCAGGTTTGAAGAGTGAACTCGAGGCTCGTGAACGACAAGCTGCCTTGGCATCGGGATCGATGGTCGACAAGAACGATGAAATCACTGGTGCGATTTCCGAAGTGGAAGAAAACGTTCTAACGCCTCGTCGTGCGGGCATCTTCTTCGGAATCTATTACTGCATGACGGGTATCCACGCGATTCACATTTTGGCTGGAATTGGCGTTTTGGTTTGGTTGTTGATCCGCTCGATTCGGCAAGACTTCAACCGGCAGTACTTTGGACCGGTGGACTATGTCGGGCTTTACTGGCACTTGGTCGACCTGATCTGGATCTATCTGTTCCCACTGCTTTATCTGATTCGATAAACACTTACTTGATTCGATAAACACACGACTACGACTCCTTCGGTATTATTGATATGTCTGCTCACGGACACTCTGACGACGGCCACGATTTTGCTCACCCAATGCCGATTCCGGTGTTGTTGGGAGTGTTTTTCGCGCTGACGTTTCTGACCATCGTGACCGTCGCCCAAGCTAGCTTCGATTTTGGTAGCTGGGATATTATGATTGTGATGGTGATTGCTACCATCAAAGCCACATTGGTGATGGCGTTCTTCATGCACATGGCTTTCGATAAGCCGTTCAATGTGATCATCTTTCTTGGCTCGTTCATTTTTGTGGGCCTGTTTGTAATTTTCACCCTCAGTGACAGTCAGTTGACTTCCGGTTCATTCGAGCCAACCCTGGACGATGTGGTTCCGGCCTTGGTCGAACCAGCCAACCCGCCGGCAGGCTGAGCATTTATCTGATCAAACGCACAGTAAACAGGTGCGTTTGCGATGGCTATGCCGGTTGTTGTGGACTCGCGCGGTCTTTGTTGGATGACGAGGTCAAGATTTCAGGCGTCCCCTGGGGGTGTCTCGTGAGCTGATTTACACTGAGACATCGGTGTTTTCCGGCGATCACTGCCCGTGCAGCCTTAGGCTTGCACGCTCGACCCTAAATCCATTGGTCATTCCATCCATGGCCCTCATCATTCTTCGTTGCATCTTCCTGCTCTGTGCGGGAGGTTTGTCTGCAATCATCAACTCCTCCCTCGCTGACACCTCGACCACGGTTCCGTGGCTGGTCTTTGTGGGGATCATGGGACTCGCTGTCGCTGTTGTCGTCGGTGACATCTACGCTCCGCGCAAGCGAATCGATACCATCTCAGCGCTGTATTTCGGGATCCTGATCGGAGTACTACTTACGTACGTGCTCTCGGTCGCTCTCGCTCCGCTCCTGCAACAGTTCAACGCACAGGTCGTTCAGCTACTGATCGCATTGGTTCTGTGCTACATCTGCACCAGCGTGCTGCTGCAAACCAAAGACGACTTCCGCTTTCTGATTCCCTATGTGGAATTCGTGCGAGAAGTCAAAGGCTTCAAACCTCTGATTCTGGACACCAGCGTGGTCATCGATGGCCGCATCGCAGACTTGGTTTCCACAGGCGTGTTCGACAATCAGCTCATCATGCCGCGTTTCGCACTTAGTGAACTCCAGGCAATCGCCGACAGTGGCGACAAGTTACGTCGCACACGGGGCCGCCGCGGACTCGATGTCCTCAATCGGATGCGGGCTGATGAGAACGTCGATCTGATGATCTTTGATCGCGAACTACCGGAACTCGCCGGCCAAACCGTTGATCTTAAGCTGGTGTTGCTCGCCAAACACTTGGAAGGCAAGGTCGTCACAGGTGACTTCAATCTGAACAAGGTTGCCAAGTTGCACAATGTTCCTGTGATCAACTTGAACGAGATCAGCAATTCGCTGCGGCCAGTGTTCCTGCCTGACGAAACGTTCCGTATCAAAGTCATCAAGGCCGGCGAAGGTCCCGAGCAGGGTGTTGGCTATCTTGATGATGGCACCATGGTCGTCATCGAAGGTGGCCGGAACAAGATCGGCGACGAACTGGATGTGCGGGTGACAAGCACGCTGCAAACCAATGCGGGCAAAATGATCTTTGCCAAGCACGAAACACGATAGACTCGATCACCATGGTGAGCTCGATTCTTCGTGATTTGGGAGCCGCACACTTCCTCCTGATCATCCCACTGATGGGGTGCTTCCTGTCGCTGCTGATTTCCAGACTCAGCGGTTGGTCGCGACTTGCCAGCGTGTTCCGCGACAATCCGACTCTGGTTTCAGACGAGTCGTTCGAGACGGAGATCGCGAGCTTTAGGACGGGCAGCTTCGGCCCGGTGACTTATCACTCCTGCCTGCGATTTCAGACTCGAAGTGATGGCCTGCGGATTTCGATTGCGTTTCCGTTTCGCCTGGGGCACCCGCCGCTGTTCATTCCTTGGGAGCAGGTTCACCACGTCCGACAGGATCCCAAGCGTTACTCGCGCAACGTGATCGTTTCCATCGGCAATCCGACCCTCGCTCGAACCACGCTACCGGCTTGGGTCAGATACCGAATGCCGATCGAAATGCGCCCGCGCAAGCAGTGACACCGACGACATCGTGTGCTCCGCTCGATTCTTAGAGAGGCCTATTCGGTGGGTCGCGACTCTTGCCCGTCCTGCCTACGCTTCCTTCGGCGAATCCCCATTCCGCTGCCGATGCCACCGATAGTCAGCAACAAGAAGCTCGACGGTTCAGGCACGGCGCTCGCCGTTATCGTTCCTGAGTAAATATCATCATCACGGAAAAAGAAGATCGTGTCGCCAAAAATCCGCGGTGAATCTTCAACGAATGCGACCGTGTTAATATCACCACTCACTAACATGGGGTTTGCAAACGTTGCAGAGAGGCTGTCTCTCGTGGCAGACCAGATGTCGCCGCCTGACTGGAAAAACAAGGTCAATTCGTCAGGGGTCAACGTATGTCTGCCAACACCGAGTGTCGCATTGAGCGTGCTAATTAGATCATTGGTCGCTGGCACGAGAGTCTGCAGAGGATGTCGTACGGCCAATCGAGCGTCATCGACGCTGTAGTACACTCTTTGATCATCAGCACTCATGAACTCCCTGCCTCAAAACATTCCTACGGCGTGAGGCTCTTGATGCGTGATTGCAACCAACGCTGCTGCTCGCTGCAGCCCGAATCGCCGACGAATTTTCCCGGAGCCTGATAGCGTTCAACGAGCCCACACTGACTGACGGTGTGGAATTTACGCAGGCAGACCGGACACAAACGAATGGGCTGTGCATCACTTTCGCCCAACTCGATCCCGTTTGTTTCTGCTCGTCATTGAAAATCCAATAGCTGGCTGGCGTCAGGGAAGTGTCCGACTGATCTCGGTCTTTTGAATTCGCGCGAGCTCTGCCTGCAACTCTTGGACTTTGCTT
>JBGCGI010000308.1:0-12200 GCA_045110715.1 Rubripirellula sp. | reverse complement strand
GAGGAAATTGCAAGGAGGCACTCCAATGCCGAAACGACAGAATTCGATCCGGTCTCGCCGTCAAAGTCACGCGCGGAGCAAATTGTGGATGATGCTTCTGCTGCCGGCGTTCGGTTGTTCTCAGGCATTGCCTTCACTCACACCAAGGCTGCCACGGGTTCCTTGGATGTCGAGCAAGGTTGCTGCGCCTCCAAGCGAAGAGGCCGGCAAAATAGCAGCCAGCAAAAGAACGTCCTTCTTCAAAACCGTTGGCTTTGCACTGCAAGGCGAGTCAACGACGACGAACGAGGTCGGCAACGGCGATCTCATGGATCCGTTGCCACCGCCCACGGTCGACTATGCGCCCAACGACTTGGAGCCTTCAGTTGAGTTGGCGATGCCATTGTCCTCGGTCTCTTCCGAGAGTTCTTTACCACCGATCACCACGACGACATCCGCTCCGCAAGTGATTGATCTGGCTTCCGCTCTAGGGATGGCTGGTGGAAACGCCTGGACAATACAACTGGCTCGTCAGCGGACGGTAGAGGCACATGCAAACTTACGGCAAGCGGAAGCACTTTGGCTGCCGTCTCTGCAGTTTGGGGTCGGATGGAACAAGCATGATGGTCGGCTGCAGGAAACGAGTGGTGGTGTTCTCGAAGCCTCACGCAGTTCGTTCTTTGTTGGCGGTGGAGCGACGGTGGGTGTGGCGCCCGTGGCCGGCGGAAGTAACGGACCCCTTCGTCTGTCGGCCGATTTGGCTCTTGCCGACGCTTACTTTGCACCAAAAATCGCGAGGCGACAGTACTCCGTTAGCAAGGCAGGTGTATCGATCGCCATGAACCAAGCCCTGCTGGATGCTGGTTTGGCGTACATTGATTTGTTGGAAGCAACTGGTCAAGTTTCCGACTCTCAAACAGCGATCCTGGCCGCGACGGAGTTGAAGAATCTGACCCAGACGTTTGCGGAAGCGGGCGCAGGAGCGCAAGCTGACGTGGATCGTGCGGCAACGGCTGAGGCGAGTCTGTTACAGCAACTTCACAACGCAAATCGCTTGCAACGCGTGCGATCTGCTGCGCTCGCGAGGCGATTGAGATTGGATCCGCAATTCAGTTTGCAGCCAGCCGATCAGGTCATGATACCGATCGAATTGTCTGCAGATGCTAGTGATGTGGAGTCTTTGATTGCGAGTTCACTCGCGCAGCGACCCGAGGTAAACGCCCTTTCTCACGAGATCTCAGGTCTCTGTCTTGCCGTCAAGAAGGCGGACGTTGAACCGTGGATTCCGCAAGTTGCTGTCACCACCAGTGCGGGGAGTTTCAGCGGCGGAAGGGGGAGCAGCCTCGATAACTCTGGAAGTCGTAGCGACTTGGACCTGCAGGCGCTTTGGGAGATCGAGAACCTTGGCTTTGGAGTCGCCGCCAAACGCAGTCGCGCAGGCAGCCAGCTCGCGCAGCGTCGGATTCAGCTAGCGGATCTACGAGACGAGATCACCTCGCAGGTCGTGCAGGCCTACGAAGACGTCGCCAACTATCGGATGCAGATCGATGCCTCCAACCTGGCCATGAAGTTGGCGGAAGCGAGCTACGAGCGAAACTTGCAGCGAGTCAAAGCCGACGAAGGATTGCCAATTGAGTTGTTGCAGGCGATCAACGCACGTGCAGAGACGCTGCAAATGCGAACGCTGGCCGTTTCCAACTACAATCGATCCCAATTGCGATTGCTACACGCAACGGGTGGACTGAGGCACTAGGGCTTTCGGCTTGATGTCTTTTTTAGCATGACACCTATCGTGAATCCTGCTCGGCGGCAGGAATTGACTTGTGTGATGGAAGAGTAGAAGCTGTGGGAACCGTTCTGGCCGTCATTTGCCGTTACCACCGAACACGGCGGGCTGAAAGTCCAAGCAGCTTCCTTCTTCCATCGAATGAGTCAATATGTTTCGATTTCTTGCGACGGCTTTTACAGCTTTCGTCTGCTGCTCTTGCACAGCGCGACCTCTTCAAGCGGAGCCAAACGCCCCTCCGAATATCGTTGTGATCTTGACGGACGATCAAGGTTGGGGGGATTTAAGCGTCAATGGGAACTCGAATCTGGCGACGCCAAATATCGATTCCTTGGCACAGGATGGAGCGACTCTTGAGCACTTCTACGTTTGCCAAGTTTGTGCGCCGACGCGCGCTGAGTTTTTGACCGGGCGCTATTATCCTCGCACCGGTGTCAGTGGCGTCAGTCGTGGTCAGGGACGTTTGAACTCCGACGAGACGACGATCGCTGACCTCTTCAAGGCTGCTGGCTATGCAACCGGTGCTTTTGGGAAGTGGCACAACGGGACCCAGCCGCCATACCATCCCAACGATCGCGGGTTTGATGAGTACTACGGATTCACCTCGGGGCATTGGGGGCACTATTTCAGTCCGCCGCTTGATCACAACGGAAAGCGGATTCGAGGCAACGGCTTCATCGTCGACGACTTCACGGAACATGCGTTGGAGTTCATTGAGGACAACAAAGAGCAACCCTTCTTTTGCTACTTGCCGCTCAACACGCCTCACTCGCCGATGATGGTGCCAGACGAGTTCTACAAGAAGTTCGACGGAAAAGATTTGGAGATGCGCCATCAAGGTCGCGTGAACGAGAAGGAAGATGTGATGATGACCCGAGCCGCTCTGGCAATGGTCGAGAACATCGATTGGAACGTGGGACGGGTGCTTGCCAAACTCGATCAGCTCCAAATTGCAAAGAATACGATCGTTGTCTACTTTTCAGACAACGGCCCAAACTCGTACCGCTGGAACGGAGGCATGAAGGGACGCAAGGGTTCGATCGACGAAGGCGGATTGCGATCTCCGTTTTTCGTTCGTTGGCCTGCTCGGATTTCGCCCGGCAAGCGAGTCTCACAGATCACCGGAGCCATTGACCTGCTTCCGACGCTGTGCGGTCTTGCGAATGTTGATGCTACAACTCGCAAGACGCTTGATGGACGAGATCTTCAGCCATTGTTGCTTGAAGAGGCACCTGATTGGCCTAGTCGCAGTTTGTTCGCGACCAAGCGGAATCAGGTCAGTGTGCGAACTGAGCGTTTTCGCTTGGATGCTGCCGGAAAGTTATTTGATCTCACGAAGGACTCGGGCCAGTTGGTTGATGTAGCGAAAGACCATCCGCAGATAGTGACTGCCTTGAGGATTCAACAGAAATCGCACGCGTCATTGATGCAGGCTGATTTTGAAAAGTACACGGATCGCCCCTTTACCGTTGGATACGCGAGTTCAACGACATTGCCAGCTCGCGATGGTGTTGAACATGGCACCATTCGCCGGAGTGCGAAACCACCGAACAATTCCTTTTTTACAAATTGGACAAGTTCGGATGACTCGATTACCTGGCAAGTCGAGGTGGTTGAAGCAGGCGAATACGAAGCCATCGTGTACTACACATGCGCTGATTCAGATGCTGGTGTACGAGTCAAATTGCTCTTTGAGTCCGATAGGAGCACCGAGGAGACCACGGCTGGAATCAAGCAGGCGTTCGATCCGCCGCTGTACGACAAGTCGAAGGAACGGGTTGCCGATTCACACTACTTTGTGAAGGACTTCAAGCCGCAGTCTTTGGGAGTGATTACGTTGGCGAAGGGCCGTGGCGAGTTTCGGTTGGAGGCCGAGGATTTCCAGGGTGATCGCGCGATCGATGTTCACTCAATCGAATTGAATCGTGGGTCGCGACCAACAAGTAAGTGAAGCGACAACTCTAGATCCAGGCCGTTTCTAGCCTGCACTTTCGGAAGCATTCAGTTTGAGTAGTTTGTTGACCAAATTTCTACTGAAGCTAGTCTCGAAAGCTCTTAGGACGTCGGGGTGTTTTTCGAGTGTAGCACGCAACGTTTCGTGACTGAAACAAAGGCATCGTACTTCGTCTTTTGCTTTTACGGTGGCCGAGGCGGGGCTTCCGTTGAGAAAACTGATCTCGCCCAGGAATTCACCTGCGGAACACTCTCCGAGTTGGTTATCGCCTTGAGAAATCTGAACGTTTCCCTCCACGATGAAGTGGAGATTCTTCACCGGCACACTCTGCTCAAGGAGCGTTTGTCCTGGCTCGAACAGAACCTGCTCTCCGATTTGTATCACTCGCTTTGCCTTTCCACGATCAACGTCGAACAAGACGGTTTCGAAGAACGTCGCTTCGTGTTTGGAGAATTTGGCGGCCCGGTTCTCCCACTCGAGGTAGGCGAGTTGAAGCACATTGGTTGCTACGAAGATGGTTTCCCAGACAATCACGACCCAATCATTCAAAACGAAAATTCCGTAGGCGATTGCGACGAGTCCCGATCCCATCGCCAGGACTCGCAGCCATTTCATGGACCGCATCATCATTGATGCGACCAGCAGAACGTACGACATGTGCCCAACCAGTTTTCCTGGTGTGACCAATTCATCGATCAGAACTTCTTGCCAACTCATGGGGACCTATTTGCGATGGGGCAGCTTTTGCGCGTTACGAACCAGCTGCCGTCAGACAGCTGAGTCGTGCGGGGCAATGGTGACAACCATCGTCGAGGCAAGCAACCGCCGAGCCAAATCCATGTGACCAAGAAGTTGTCAAAACGTGTTGAGGCGGTGGGCGCTAGACCCACAAATCGCGGTCGAGACTTCGATATCCGATTGCTTCGGCAAGATGCATCTCGTTGATGAAATCGTCGTCTGCAACATCGGCGATGGTGCGAGAAACTCGGAGGATTTTGTCGTGTGCTCTGGCAGAGAGCCCCATTTCTTCCACGCTGTGTCGCAGCATCTGCTGGCACGGTTTGTCCAAGTCGCAGTGCTTGCGAACTTCGCGGCTCGTCATTTGCGCGTTGTAGCGTGTGGGGCCAGACTGGAAACGCTGGCTTTGTCGTTCTCTCGCCCGTTGCACGTCCGCTCGCATCTGCTCGCTGCTCGTCCCCGCGTCTTCCCTTGTTGCAAGCTCGTCAAAAGGAACTGCAGGGACTTCGATTTGAATATCGATCCTATCAAGAAGCGGACCTGAAACTTTTCCCATATACTTCTCAATTTGCGGCGGCGTGCAATTGCAACTTCGACGGGGATCACTTCGGTAGCCACAGGGGCAGGGATTGGCCGCCGCAATGAGCATGAAATCACTGGGAAACGTGGTGGAACGCAAAGCTCGGGAGATCGTGACGACGGCGTCTTCCATGGGTTGTCGCATCACTTCCAGTGTCTTGCGATTGAACTCCGGTAGTTCATCTAAGAATAGGATTCCGTTGTGAGCTTTGCTGATTTCTCCTGGCGAGGGTGGGCTTCCGCCACCGACAAGCCCGGCATCGCTGATGGTGTGGTGCGGACTGCGGAACGGACGACGCGCGAGTAGCGGTTGGCCGGCGGGAAGTTGACCCAGCGCCGAGTAAATGCGAGTCGTCTCGATCGACTCGGGGCTACTTAGTTGCGGCAAGATGGTTGGCATTCGTTTGGCGAGCATCGTTTTGCCACTTCCAGGTGGGCCAAGCATGATCAGATTGTGCCGGCCTGCGGCTGCCAGCGTCATGGCTCGTTTGGCAGACTCTTGGCCACGGACATCTCCGAAGTCGACGTCGTAGACGCTAAACTCTTCGAAGAGTTGTTCGATGCGGCTGGGAGCGGGAGCCAGCTCGATCTGCCCACTGAAAAAGGCGACCGCTTGGGCGAGGCTATCGACTGGAATCACTTCCAAGCCTTCCACGACCGCCGCTTCGCTGGCGTTTTCCGTTGGCACGATCAATCCGCGCAATTGCTCATTCTTGGTTGCTTCGATCGCAATGGAGAGCGCGCCTTTGACTGGACGCGTCATGCCTTCAAGAGCGAGCTCTCCGATGACGGCGTATTGATCCAGTCGTTCGGCGGAAAGTTGGCCGCTTCCGGCGAGCACTCCGAGTGCAACGGGAAGGTCAAACGAAGCCGCTTGCTTGGGGAGATCACCCGGGGCCAAATTGATAACCACCCGATCTTGTGGTCGAATGAAGCCGCTATTAACGATCGCCCGCTCGACCCGATGCGTGCTTTCCTTGACGGCTGCGTCCGGCAAGCCAACCAAAATCGTTTTCGGCATCGCTGCGGGAGAAATGTCGACTTCCACGTCGACTGGCATCGCTTCTATGCCAAGCAGAGTAAACGTCTTTAAACGTGCTAGCATGATGCCCCAATCCGGTGATTGCCCCTGAGATGTTCTGCCCTTTCAACCGCGATATCGTTGCATTCTTTGTCGTCGCTTTCAAGCTCCGAATGAATCTATTGGTAGATCCGGACGTAGTCGATGAGCATGCGTTGAGGGAAAACCGTTTTGTCGTCGACGGGGCCGACAAAGCCTCCGCCAACCGCGAGATTCAGGAGTAGATGGAATTTCTGGTCAAACGGAGCCGGGAACTCACCTCCAGAAGTGCTCCAGTCGTTCTGCGTTTGAAAGTGCTTTCCGTCGATGAACCACTTGATTTCCCCCTCTCGCCACTCGACCGCGAACGTATGGAAGTCGTCCGCGAACGTTCCTGACTTGAGTTGGAAAGCACCTCCGGAATAGATGTTGTCTGGCCAGGAGGGGCCATAGTGAAGCGTTCCAAGAACCGTGTCCGGTTCACTGCCTCTTAGCTCCATGATGTCGATCTCTCCGCTGGCGGCCCAGCCTCCATAGTGATCCTCGGTTGGCAACATCCAGATTGCTGGCCAGATGCCAGCTCCCTTGGGCAGTTTGGCGCGCACTTCAATCTTTCCGTACTTCCAGTCGCCGCGGTTCTTCGATCGGACGCGGCCGGAAGAGTACTCGCGTTTGGTACCACTGATGTTGGTGTTGTCGCGATGGGCCTCTAGTACCAAGTTCCCATTCTCGACCCGCACGTTCGCTTTGCGATCGGTGTAGATCTGCAGTTCTTGGTTTCCGCCGCCAAAAGCATTGACTTCGATTTCCCATTGAGAGTAGTCAAGGGAATCGCCATCGAATTCGTCTTGCCAAACAAGTGTGTTTGGTTGATTGGTGTTTGGTTCCTGCGCCAGTGAATTGAACGCAAAGCAAAGGCAATAAGTGAGTGACAGGAAGGTTAGCAAGGGAGAGTGGGTCATCGGATTTGTTCGGAGAGGAAGCGTGGTGTTAAAAGTTGAATTGAATTTCGAGGCTTGCGATTTCGTCGCGTCGCTTGAAGAGGCTGGTTGATTCATCTGCGGTTAGTGCAAGGTGATCGCGCTGTGACGTTGTCTGATCCTTGTAGTTTACAACGAGTCCTTTCTTGGTGGACCTAAAGTAGATCACAGGGACTTGGCAGAAGGTGTATGCGAACATGCCAGCAGAAAGCGGCAGGGCGACGTGTTCTCCCGCCGCGTTGATGAATCGGAAAAGAGTCTTCTCGTTGAGCAATTCAGCAGAGTCAAACAGGCTGGGGTCAAAGCTGAGGATTCCCTCATTGACTCGCACGCCCAGTTCGGTGAATCGTGACAGAATGTCTTCTTTGACTTGTCCTGTCATGCCGGGTTGTTGTGCACCAGCACCGTTGGGGGTATGCGAGTACGGATCGGATGGAAAGGCGCCATATTGAAGCGGCGTTTTTGTGCATCCAATGCCATCGCATATTTGATGATAGTGGTCAAGCAATCGCTGCAGAGTTTGATCGTCCGCCTCGGACATTTGAGCCGATAAATACGTCTCCAAGGTGGCCAGCGATAGTTTGGAAACCATGTGCCAATAAACCGACCCCAAGCCCTCGTAGGCAAAGAACGTTCCGCTTCGGCCTGTGAACTTCGAGTGGTGGAAGGTCTGCTCAAACAGTTCAAGCATGAAAGCGCGATCCTGTTGGACGAGGGCTGCGAACTCATTCACTGTTTCAAGATCATCGAGAGCTGCGTTCAAATCCTCTGCGTTGCGAAAGTCACCGTTGAAATGCAGCTTGCCATTTCGGTCTTCGCGAACAATCGAAAAGACTCCGGCGCGAAGGAGTTTGTGAATGAGCTGCGAGTGTGACGCGGACTCCTTGCAAATGGAGTTCTTTTCGATAAACGTTGGCAATTCACGATCTGGATAGAGCATGTAGCTTTGTTGGTCTTCTCGATACATGCGGCTAGAGCGAAGTGCATCCAAGACCTCAAGTGATTCGTTTGGCGTCAGCAGTCCACTGCTCAAAACTGCAACTTGACCTTCGAGCATCTCTTGCAATCGTTCGACTCGATAGCCACTGTCTTCGATCGAGAGCAAGTTGTACGAGTGATATAGTCCGTCGTCCCGGCGGTTGCCCCGAATCGTATCATCAAGCATCGCCAAACATCGCTGGAAGAAGTCGACACATTCATTGAGGTTCAATTCGGATCGCGCGCCAGTGAGGCCGTTGGTATAGAGCGAAAGACGATAGTCGGATCCAATCGTCGATAGGGCGTCAACGATCGTCTTACGCTTCGAATCGCAAGGTTCACGCTTGAAATCGTCGGTGTGCTCCTCCAGCACCGTGGAGATGCTCTGGAGGAGTGCGGCGATTTCACGGGACACAGAAACGGAAGTGGGGAGTTCTGGCGATTGAAACCATTCGGTCATGAAGGTGAAGAATCTGCGCAGGTAACAAGTTGTGACCATGGACAGTCCACGACCAACAATCGCATTGTTCGCGTCGTTCCACTCCGGACGCTGAGTATTGAGCCATACGCCGCCGCCAGGGATGAAGTTGGTGAGCTTGACCAATGCAGGCAGTAGCAGTTTTTCAGCAAGATTGACCAGTCGCGGCATTCCATCGGAATCGAGCGTCAGTTTGCCATCAGCGCCGATGCGATCGACATGTGCTTGAATCGATTCTGCAAGTTCGGAATCGAAATCGATGGTCTCTTGTGGGTTGCGGCAGATCGCTGCGTAGTCACGAATTCGATAAGGGATTTGCGCGTAAGTACAACAGTCAACGGCCAGGCTTTGATCTAGCTGACTGGGAGAGAACTTTCGCGACCATTCAAGCAGCTTCAGCAGGTAGATGATCTGGTGGTCACCCCAGTAGCCGATGTTGGCCCAGGGGTCTTCTGCGTCAAGAAGTTCCCAGTCGAACCCGTCTTTGGTGATCCGATAGGGGTTGTATCCATCTGCTGTCGACGCGTTGACGAAGCGCAGGATCATGCCTTGAGAAAATGCGGGGTAGGAAAGCAGCAATGCTTCCCAGTTCTGAAAGATGTCTCGCCAGTTCCCCTCGTAGTGCACCTTGTCGGTGCCTTCGGAATCAAACAGGTCGATCGAAAACGAGTTCCAAGGACGTGTCGGGTCGCCATGCCTGCGGCTGTATGTGAATGGCAAATACTCCATCGAAATGCGACGCAAGTCAGCGTCCTGGGTCGCTTCGACGCTGGAAATCAGATCTGGTAGGTCGATCGATTCTGGCAGTTGCTTTAGGAAACTCTGGTTCCTGTCGTAAGCAACTGAGTTGAACTGATGGATGTGTTTTCGGAAATCAGCGGCTCCGATGGTGTAGCCGCTCACTGGTATGCCACCACGCATCGCATTGAACAGCGTGTTGGCTTGATGTCGTTGTATGCGACGTGGGTCGGAGCCTTGTTGCCGCCCGTCTGCTGATGAGACGATGCGCAGGAGTCGATCAGAGTTGTCTGCGATGTCGTCTGCGATATCTGCTTGAATTCGACCAGGCTCTCGCAAGCGATGTTGCAAGTCGATCACGTCCGCATGATCTTGATTGACGTTTGCGACAATGTTCCAAGTGGTGCAGGATTCTCCAGCGAGTTCAAGTTGGGTCGTCACGAAATAGGCGCCGCGCTGACCGCGAATATCTGTTTCTTGCTCGACCGATTGTCCGTGACGAAAACGGTCCAGTTGCTTCGTGCTGAGTAGAACAGTCGGGTCTTCCAGTCCCATTTGCCAGGCAATCGTTGCTCGCAAGCCTTCGCTCGGTTCCGCACGATCGGTGGGAATCGAGCTGAGATAGAACAGACCCATCTGAGAATCGAGAAGCAGTTCGCTTTTCTTGTAGGCGTCTCCCAGGTTGCTGAACCGAAGTTGAAAACTCTGTTCGATGCCGTAGGGAAGTACGTTCTGAATTCCATCAAGTAAGGAAATTCGGACAGGCTCAGCATGGAGGTTTGCCAGTTGGCAGGTCCGAAGAAATCCGTGCTTGTGCCCAAAGCTCCAGCGATAGCTGAACGACAAACCGAGTGACCGGTTGATCTCTTCAAAGGCGAGTTTGTTACCTAAAAAGTTTTTGTAGAGATTGCGTGTGATCGAACCGTCGGATGTCAGGCGATCGTGAAAGGGCTCCCACAGCGTGTTGCCAGTCTCCTGTTGCACACGGACGATCGTCTTGGGCCCACTCGAGCAGACGGTGTCGATCAGTTTGTCAGCAGAGTAGTAGGGAAAGAGTGCAGAATCAGGATTCCTGCGTCCGGCCGAAAGGGCGCCATGGCTGGAGACAAACATCCAGTGGTCACTGGAGCTGACAGGGTTGATGAAGAACTCCGGCATCTGGTCACTATTGGTGATCTTGTACCACGAGTCGTGTTCAAAACCGACGTAGCCGCCTGCGACAGATTTCGAGGAGTGAGGGACATGATTCATGTTGTGTGACGACGTGATGGGAGGCCGGGCAGGGGAGAGTCACGCAGGGTCGCTGAAAGATTGTCCGCGAGTTGGGCTTTGTGTCTTGCTTGGAGATCCGAGGGGGGGCACCGGATCTCGGGCCATCGTAGGCGGGCAGAAGATGCCTGAAACCGGTTTCATGAAAGAAGCATTTTTTATCAATAAACGGGGTAAGTCAAGGGTTGCTGTGAAACCGGTTTCATAATACCTTTGGGGTGTTACGTGATCAGCGTCGCCCGTTAGTGGCCTTTTCTGACGCTCTTGCAACCGTAGAGGAATCAGTTTTGAAGAACGGTGGCTCCACCATTCAGGACATCGCCGACCGAGCCAATGTCTCCAAGGCTACCGTTTCGCGCGTGCTGAATAACAGTTCTGCTGTTCACCAGGACAAGCGGGCTGCGGTGCTGGAAGCCATGCAGGTGCTTGGGTTCGAGCCGAATGTTTTTGCCAGAAGTTTGGCCGGTGGTCGTTCGATGACGGTCGGCATTCTGACCCAGAATATCGGCAGCCCATTTTATGATTCGATCGCTCAGGGAGTGATCGAGGGGCTTGCTGGCACAGGATACTCGCCGATCTTTGTGGATGGACAGTGGCAACAGAGCACCGAGCTCGAGGTGATCCGCACACTGTTGGGCCGCAAAGTGGATGGGCTGCTCTTGATCGGAGGCAATCTGCCAGTCGAAGAGCTGAACGAGCTGCGTGAGCAACTGCCAACGATCGTTGTCGCACGTGAACTGCGTGACTGGGAAGGGCAGTGCATTTACATCGACAATGCCCAGGCCGCCTATGTGGCCACCAAGCACCTGATCGAGTTTGGGCATCGAAAGATCGCTTTGATCCGTGGGGTCGAGGACCAGCCAGATGCGATGCAGAGATTTGAAGGCTACTCAAGGGCACTCGCTGAATCAGGGATCGAGTTTGATTCAGATTTGATTTACCGCGGTGACTTTACGGCTCAGTCGGGAGTGCTGGCAATCAACTCGCTGCTGACTTGCGGAACTTCGTTTAGCGCCGTTTTTGCCTCCAATGACACCAATGCGTTTGGAGCTCGCCTTGCGTTGCATCGCCACGGAATTCGGGTGCCTGAAGATGTATCGCTGATTGGGTTCGATGATCAGGCCGAGTCCGCGTTCATGACTCCGCCGTTAACAACGGTGCGACAACCGGCTCGAGAGATGGGCAACGCTGCTGCTGCGGCGTTGGTCAAGCTGATTCACAACGAATCGTATGAGTTGCCGAACCTAGTCGGCGAACTACAGCGACGGGAGTCCGTGTCGCGTCTGTAGCATTGCCACCCAACTAAAATAACACTCGCGAATATTTTTTCGCTCTATCGCTTTTCGTTAAGTCCGTTTTGTTTTTTGACTATTTCACTGAGAGGAAACAGGTCACATGTTACGATCGAAGTCATCTAGATCGGCCTTCACGCTCGTTGAGCTGTTGGTTGTCATCGCAATCATTGGCGTCTTGGTGGGGCTTTTGCTTCCTGCCGTGCAGGCTGCCCGTGAAGCCGCACGTCGAATGAGCTGCAGCAACAACTTCAAGCAAATTGGCTTGGCGTTGCACAACTATCACTCTGCCTACAAACGCATGCCACGCTACGCTGCTGGTACCGATGGATTGGGCAAAGACAAGAGCGTCGGAACCGAGGTAGGTTG
>JBGCGI010000307.1:0-19436 GCA_045110715.1 Rubripirellula sp. | reverse complement strand
CCCATCGATGCGAGGCAAACATCGGGATCTTCGAGTGTCGCTTTTGGGTTGTCGGGTTTTTCTTGAAAATCGACGAGTCGTTGGTCTTCGTCAGTTTGCATCACTCCGAATTGGCGTGCTTCATCCCGACTTACCAGCAGTGCGCCGACAGTAATGTCCGCGCCCTTACGACGGTGATAATCCACCATGCTGTGGTAGTTCATCTTGTAGAGGTGATCACCCGCAAGGATCACCACATACTCGGGTGACTCTCGCTCGATCGCATAAATGTTTTGATAGACGGCATCTGCAGTGCCTTGATACCAATTGTCATCGATTCGCTGTTGTGGTGGCACTACGTCAATGAACTCACCCAGTTCACGACAAAAGTAATTCCGCCATGCCAGATGAATGTGCCGGTCAAGCGATTGTGCTTTGTACTGGGTGAGCAGTAGCAACCGTCGCATGCCGCTGTTGAGGCAATTGCTTAACACGAAGTCGATGATGCGGTACGAACCGCCGATTGGGACGGCCGGTTTTGCCCGATCTCGGGTTAACGGTTCGAGACGTGAGCCACGTCCGCCAGCGAGGACCACGGTTAAAGTGTCTTGCATTCTCTCATTCCCTTTTTGTGCAATGCGTCTCGAACCCGTGGGCAATGACCGTCTCAGCCAACTCTATCGGAACTATCGGGAAACACCGTCCGGTCTCCCCACTGAAAACGACTTGAGGCAATGACAGACTTGGTAATTCACCCGATCGGATCCTGAAATCACCGGCAAGCGTTAAGTTTCACGGCAAAATCAACGTTTCACAAGGAAAACCTCCCTGCCGACGATGAACAACTTAGCAGATTGGTGCGTTGTTTGCTGTTGAGAATCTTTTCCTGCTCAGGCTGCCAGAATTGACAGTCTGGATGGCTCAAGCATGCTTTTGGGCATGTGAAGAGTTGAGAACGAACCCAACCCAACTAACCAATCAAAACATTGGAGTGACCAACGTCATGCAAACCCCTTCCGGCTTGCCTCCTTTCGGCTTGAATGCCCAGTGGAAGCGGATCAGCTTCTTTCTAGGAACCGCTTGGGTCGCGACACTCGTTGTTGGCGTCGTGATGAGTTTACCGAGCTCGGCACAACGCGATGCCTACGCGGATGTTCAACCACGTTCGAAAGCCGCGACACAGAATCTTAATGCCGCGACGGACTTGTCCAGCGCGTTCCGAAATGTCGCTGAAGCGATGCGCCCCAGCGTTGTCAGTATTAGTACCGAAGTCGACGTGTCTTCTCGTATTCAACAATTGCCGCCTGGGCTGCGACGTCAGCTTCCGCCCGGCTTTTTTGATGAAGGCGGATCGCGAGGTGGCAACAGTCGACCTCAGCAACAAGGCCAAGGAAGTGGCGTCATTGTTCGTGGTGACGGCTATATCCTGACCAACAATCATGTCGTCGAGGGGGCAGATACCGTGATGGTTGAGATGTCCGACAACCGTAAATTGGAAGCCGAAGTGGTCGGTACTGATCCCGAAACCGACTTGGCAGTTTTAAAAGTGGACTCAGACGAACCACTTGAAACTGTCGCATTCGGTGATAGTGACGCAATTCGTGTCGGCGACTGGGTGCTTGCAATCGGAAGTCCGTTCGGACTTGATCAAACCGTGACTGCCGGCATCATCAGCGGAAAAAATCGCGTTCAAGGCATTGTGGATGGTGGTCGTGGTTTTGAAGATTTTTTGCAAACCGATGCGGCGATCAATCCCGGCAATTCAGGTGGACCCTTGGTCAACCTGCGCGGCGAATTGGTGGGAATCAATACTGCGATCCTATCTAGGTCAGGAGCCAGTGCGGGAATCGGGTTTGCGATCCCCGTTTCACTTGCCCGGCCTGTGCTTCAACAGATCATTGACACCGGTGAAGTGCGTCGCGGATTCTTGGGGGCTCAAGTGGCCGACGTCACGCGCGAAGCGATCGATACATTGGGTTTGAAGGTTGACTCGGGGGCACTGATTCGAGGTTTGCTCGAAAACCAGCCCGCCGCTAACGCGGGCTTGCAGCCTGGCGACGTGATTATGTCCGTTGACGGAAAGCCGGTTACCAGCAGCACGCGATTGGTGAACTACATCGCCAGTCGTCCGCCGGGCGCAAGCGTTCAAATGGTGGTCAACCGAGACGGCCAGGTGATGAACGTTCAAGTCAACCTTCAAGAACGCACTGACCAAGCGATGGCCATGTTCAGTGCTGGCAGCGTATTCGGTGCCGAACTTGAACCCGTCACGCCGCAGTCGGCCAAACGGTATGGCTACGCAGACCAGACTAGCGGTCTTATCGTTACCAGCATCGAAGACGAGGGGATTGCTGCCGAAGCCGGTTTGCAGGTTGGTGATGTGATCGAGTCTGCTGGCAGGCGTGAAGTCAACTCCGTCAGCCAGCTGACGCAGGTCTTCAAGGAAGCCCAGCGTCAACAGGTTCCGCTCCGCGTCGTCGTGCGACGCGGCAATCAAGTGATCCTGCTTGTGATCCGTTAGGCGGCCAAACGGCTCATCGCGTTGCCAGCTTCGGCGACAAGGTAGTAAAAGGTGACACGGCACTTCGCTGTGTCACCTTTCATTTTTTCGCAAGCCGCTGCGATCGCTGCGTCAGCCTCTTCCTTCGAAAGATCAAGGGTTTTGGAGCAGTAGTTCCCCTTGATTGCCTCGAGTTCCTTTGGGTCCGTTGCAGCAACTACCGCCGAATCACGATTTTCCAATGCGATCCCAAGATGCCCGACGAGTGCTTGCACCGCGTCTTCATTTGGGGAATCGACGTACTTCTTCACGTTCTCTAGATACTTTTCCATAACGATCATCCTTACCGCGAACGGGGAGGGGAAACGGGTGACACCAGCGGCCGAGTATAGCGACCGAGCTTTTGTTCACGTAGGGCATGGTTTGATCGTGCAAGCGTGGTTTGCCGTCTCGCTTTCCCACAGCCAACCGGAACGGCTCCTACCTTTTCCTAAAGGCACGCACGACCGCACCAAGCGTTGCCAAGACACCGATTGCGGGAGCCAACACCAGGATTAGCTTGGGTTGCGCCGCGATCACAACAATCAACAGGACCCCGATTGCCGCCAAACCAGGGGGCAGCCAACGGGCAGGCCGCTTCAGCGAGTCGAAGGCAAGCCAGATCGCTCCGCAAACCAGCCCGACGCGAACCATTCCAGCGATGGCAAACTGGGCTGCGGATTTTGACCCCAAGAGGCTCTCAATCCAACCAAACTGGTAGCCCGAACCAGCTGCACCCAGCAAAATGACAGAAGCGACGCCAAAGATGGCTTTGCGAATCTGGCTTTCGGTGATCATCGCAAGATTGCTTTTGCGGGCGTTTTATCCAGTGTTTTAGATCTCATGGTGCAAGCTGGTGTTCTGTTGATTGGACTCTCGTTTGGGAGCCCAGTATTTTTGAAGACGCGGATTTCTCAAGATAGGGAATTCTGAGTGCAGGGCTTTGCCGAGTATACTATGGCAAAACATTCCCACATACAGATGTCACCATCCACCTACCATGCGGCATTTCCGTCCGCGTTGCTGAGACAACATGACACGATCGAAACGATATCACCTTTTTACGTCTGTTGGGATTTGTCTTTGCCTAGCCGGTCACCTTTCTGCGAAAGAGAAATCCCCCGCATCGAAGGTTCAGACGACTTCGGCGGAACCAGAACACGATGTGCCCGCGGCACCCAAGATTGAGGAGATCTTTGATGGGAAATCGCTTGCCGGGTGGACCAATCCCTATCAGTGGGGAACCGTGGAAGTCGTCGATGGCGAAATTCATCTAACCGCTGACAAGAAGTTCTTTCTGGTAACTGAGAAGGTTTACCATGACTATGAGTTTGAAGGCGAAGTGAAGCTTCCCGAAGGCCAATCCAATAGTGGCTTCATGGCGCGTGGCCAAGTTGAGCCTAATCGAGTCTATGGTTATCAAGCCGAAGCTGACCCAACAGATCGTCGTTGGTCCGGCGGCCTCTACGACGAATCACGTCGCCAGTGGCTCAATCCACTCTGGGAGCAACCCGAGGCACAAGCTGCCTTTGATCGCAATCGCTGGAATCGATATCGGATCCGTTGCGTCGGGCACCATTTGCAGTTTTTTGTCAACGATGTCCTGACGACGGACTACTTTGACCCGGCCGATCTCCACGGCCGCATTGGGCTACAGCATCACGGCGAGAAAGGTCAGACGTACCGGTTCCGAAATCTGAAGGCGAAGTCTCTTGGAAAGCAAGAATGGCAGTCGCTACTTGATCCCGACATTATGACGGGTGAACCCGAGGACGGGGAAGTTATACCGGGCTGGAAAAGTGTCGGCGGTGGTACTTGGACAGTGGCCGACGGCATACTTCAGGGCCGTGCAAGTAGTGAAGCGAAGGAACCCAACGGCATGCTCTACACGACTGAGCCCTTTGGAGATGCGACCTTCCGAATTGAGTATCGCTTCAAGAATGGGAACAGCGGGTTCTTTGTACGTAGTGAAATCACGCAAAGTCGCCCGTTTGTTCGTGGCGTTCAGTGCGAGATCGACGGCACTGCCAATGTCGCTGGGCTCTACCAAACCGGAGGCAAAGGGTGGGTAGCCAAACCGCTTCATTACTTGGAGTCACGTTTTCCCGCGGATCGTCGTGACGTCGTCCGGAACCGATGGGAGAAAGCAAGGTTGGGCGTTCCGCTCAAAGGCAAGAAAGTTAAATCAGTAGACGTCACGCCAAAGGGCAATCAGGAAAACGCCTCAACTTGGCACACGATGATTGTGACCATCCACGGCAAACGGATCATCACACACCTGAACGGCTGCTTGGCTGCTGATCATGTTGTCGATGATCTGGCCGCCCAGGGAGTCATCGCTTTACAGCTGCATGGTAACCAGGACCTTGAAGTTGACTTTCGCAAGGTCGAGATTCTTCGCCCAGCTAAGTAGGGCCGATTCGGGGGTGATGAACTGACCGCGATTATGGGCAATTTGACGCGAGTTGCGGTCGGTCCGGTTTACTCCATCTCGCTATCCGCAGTGCACCGTAGCAAGGCTCCCGTAGCGGTATGCGCAGCGAACGTTCCTGGCGCCGCGGAAGCGTCGCCCCACTAATTCGTGAAACGCGAATGAAGGCGACAATAAGACCTAGTAAATTCTTCCGGAACTCACAGCCACTTCAGCGGCCAGGCTCACTCTCTAATTGAGCCAAGTGCCTTCGGGAAATCCGTGTCAAGCCCGTTGCCGATCTTTGGACTGTTGGTTGACCGGGCTGTGATTAGTTGCGTAGCAGGCAAACAAAAAAGCCCATCGGAGTACTACTCCGATGGGCCCGAAACGAGAACGCGTTTCTGTGACTTTCAAGTCCTAAAACATGAAGATCGAGTCCATTCCAAAGCTGAACTGGTCGTCGCTGCCGTTCTCCAGGACATCTGGAGTTGCGACATTGGAGTCGACCCAGTCCCAGCGAATTTCCGGACGCACAATGACGTTGCTGTGAGGTTTGACGTTTACGCCGAAGGTAAGTGCATAGACATCGCTGTCGATTCCAGCTCCACCCATTCCTGGCGTGTCGTCGAAGATGCCTTCGTTGTTGTACCACTCAAAACGACCTCCAACGGCCAAGCAGTCATTGATCGAGTAGAGCAAGTACTGGTTGATACCAAAGGTGCTTCGAGCAGTGGTACCGTCAGCATACTCCGACTCAAGCAAGTCGCTCTGGAAGATGTACTGAAGGTTGTCGCTCAACGCCACGTCGAAGATCAGCGAGTGCATGTAGCCTGATTCGGCACCTTCTGCTTCACCCTGACGCTCGTTGAAACGACCGAAAGTCGTGGCGTAGATCGCGGTAATCGAGTCAGTTAAACCCAATGACGCACCACCTAAGAACGAGTCGCCATTGTCTTCGAACCCGCTATCCCAACCAACGGTGTATCCACCCCAGACTGTCAAGTCATCCGAAGGAGCGTAGGAAGCCAAGGCACCCGAGTGCGTGAAAGGCTCGCTGTTGTACATCGTGTACGCGTGACTGTAGAAGAAATTGTCAGGTGCACCGACGACTTCCCATCCGATGATGGTGTAGAAGTGGCCAAGTTTGACCGACAAGTCTCCGTAACCCATTTCGGCGTACAGCTGTGGGATAGCGCTCCCGTAGTCGCCGCCATTGCTCCAGCCACTATCCCAGTGTCCGTTGTCGATACCGAAGGATTGAGTGTCTGGACCGTCCGTCCCGTACACGTAATCCATCCGCCCACCGATGTCGAAACCGCCCGAAGTGTCGATTGCCTTTTCAGCGTACAACCAACCCTGATGAAGCTGAAGCTCATCAGGACGACCGTTGAACAACGGCACCGCGGCGGAGTGGTATCCGACCGATGCCCAGCCACCGACACTGAACCCATCTGCTAAATCACCGAACAGTGACCAGGGATCGTCACCGCAACCCGAACCGCACCCGCCCAGACCAGGGAAGAGTCCACAACCAGCAGCTGAATCACATCCGCTGTCACAGCAGACTTCTTCGCAGCCGGCTGGTTCACAGCCGCATTCGGGTTCGCAGCAGGATCCGTCGCAGCCAGCGAGCTCGCACCCGCAAGCTGGCTCGCAGGAGCTTTCGCAGACGGGTTCGCAGCCGCAGATTGGCTCGCCGCAGTCACAGGTTGTTTCGCAACACGAAACAAGGTTGATTTCATTTGCCCGTGTTCGTTCCAAACCAATGGCATTAACACCGCACGCAACTGCGGCGATCAGGGCTAGTTTACTAAGCTTCATTGCTTTCTCCGTTTGTACCCAGAGCGTTGGGTAGATAGGTGGCGTAAAAGTTGGCGAGCACAAAGAGGAAGGACAAAACCACGCCCGACCAGCCAAGTGGATCAGGTGCAAGTACTTATTGAGTTAGTCACAATTCCTTGTTGCTCCGCCGCCCAGTTGAAGTGTTTACCGCCACTTCACTTCAAAAAGGTGTCGAGTTGGATTCGGTCGGTTGTCCGGTTCCGTTTTGCTGTATCGGTGTAATTGGAGGCTCTGACGCAGTTTGACCGCAAAATAGGCGCAAATTAGATGCAGGAATCGTTCCGGCAACTCTGGTAAACCGGCTAAGCCCTTCTAGACAAAGTTTGCGGATTAGCAAAACCAGTGGTTTCTCCAATCATTGATCGAAATTACACCGCCTCAATCGACTGCTTAAGGCCAGGTTGACGGCCTTGGCGCGGGCCAAAGATCATTCGGCGGAGACCGAACTGCAGCCACTCCATGGCTTTTATCTAATCCTCCCCGTTTGCCAAGTCGTTTGCCAATCCCATCTGCGACTGCGGCGAGTTCAGTCGCAATTTCGACCAGTTCGCTCAGTTGCCCACTGCTGCTGGGTCGCTCTTGGCGAAATAAACGTCCCATAAGTCGCCTTGACCTTGAATTTCCTCCGGGGATACCTTGTTGGATTCGGTTTTAACCCAATCCCACTCTCCCCTTGTCCGCGATGCAGACTGCTTTGCCAGTCTCGCCTTAGCTACACGGATGTTTCGTAGCTATGCGGATGTTTTGTAGGCTGCTTTGATGAGTTCCAGTCCGTTTGAGATCTTCCGACGTAACCTGAAGCCGTTGATGGTCGTTTTGACGATCCTCGCGTTATTTTCCTTTGTGGTATTACCGGCTTTGGACGGCTATTTGCGACGGGGCGGTGGCATGAACACGGATCCCGTGGCTGCCGAGTTCGACGGAGTCGAGGTGAAACGAAGCCGAGTTGCCCTCACAACTCAGCACCACGCGTCAATTGTTGGATTCCTTGGCAATCTTGCTCGTGAGACGATGAATCGAGGGGGCGAGCCACAAACGCCTGGCTTCCAGATCGATCAACAGAGTGGACAAATTCAAGCGATCGGTATCGATGCCAACCCGAGCGAGCAGGCAACGGTCAACACGCTACGTTTTTATAGCGAAGCCAAAAAAGCCGGTTTTGAGCTCGATGACACGGCCATCCGAACATGGCTTGCCCGATTCACCGATGGCACAATGACCGACGGTGAAGTCATCGGCATGCTCATGCAGAGCACCAACAATCAGCTTGGTCAGCAGCATCTCTACGAACAACTCCGGATGCATCTGCTTGCCGATCTTTACCAGCGTGGGTCCCTGGTTGGTTTGACCAACGGGCAAATTCCCGTGGTCACACCTCTTGGCCAGTGGCAAAATTTTCTGAAGATGAATCAATCAGCCACCGTGGATGCCTACGGTGTGCTTGTATCGGAATACATGGATGAAGCGAATATTGACCCGAGCGAATCGGAGATCAAAAAGATTTACGAGGAAGGCAAAGATCGTCTGAAGTATCCCGATGACGACTCGCCAACTCCCAAGTTCAAACGTCCTGATTCGGCCAAGCTTGAATTTGTCGGTGCTGACCTGAGCAAGTTCCTCGAAGCGGAAAAAGCCAAAATCAGCGAAGAGCAACTGCGAGCCGAGTACGAACGACGACTCGCTGGTGGCGACTTCCAGCTACCTGCAGATTCGCCTGAGGCAGCTGCCACCGACAAGGCGACACCAGACGCGGATGCCAGCGAAGCCGGATCGGAAGAAAACGAAACCACAGCCGATAAACCGGCTGCGGAAGAATCTTCCATGCGAGAGCTGAGCAATGGCGTTCAGCTGGTTGTGTTCCAAGACGAGGGCAAGCCCGCCGCTCCTGAAGCTCCAAAGACGCCAGAGGTACCGTCGCCGACCGAACCGGCTGCGAAACCCGCTGAAGTTAAACCGGATGCGACACCTGAAAAACCAGCAACTGAAAAGCCTGCCGTTGAAACGGCAAAAACAGAACCTCAATCCAAACCAACGAAAGAGGCTCCGAAAGCTGAAAAGCCCGCTGAGCCATCCAAGCCGTCAGAGCCCGCTGGTGATGCCAAATCGGTTGCCGAGGAATCGCCAGCCATGGACACCAAGCCAGCAACGGAAACACCAGAGGTAGAAGACAAACCTGCTGCCAAAAAAGAAGTGGTCAAAGAGCCAGCTGCAGATGCACCAACCACTGAAGAATCAGCGAAGCAGGAGGCAATGACCGAGACCAAACCAGCCGCCGAAAAACCCGCTGCCGAAAAATCAGCCGACAAGGAAAAGCCAAGTCCAGCGAAGCCTTCGACCAGTGGTGATGAAATGGATTTGGGCGATGAGCCCGAACCAACGAAGCCGCAATCCTTCGACGACGTTCGTGATCAAATCGCAACGGAGATGGCCAACAACGCGGCTCGCGAAGCTCTGGACCAAGCGGTGACTCAAGCAAACAAACGAATGCGTCGCTACTTCACTGAACGAGCTGTCCACGAAAGCAATGTCTCAGTTGGCGTTCAGACGGAAGAGGAAGCACCTAAGCCACTCGACCTGAAGGCAATGGCTGAGGAACTTGGTCTGGACTATGGACAAACCGAATTGGTCAACCGTGTCTCAGTCGAAGAATCAGCTCCGGGCAGCTCCTTTGGGCTAGGCGCTAGTTTCAATCGACGTGGACCTCCGATGTCCGCGATGCTATTTGGAGCTCAGATGCAAGATGGTTCATCACTTCCCGCGAAAGCCGTCTATTCACCACTGCGAAGTGTCGACTTGGAAGCAGGTGTTACCTACATCACGTGGAAGACTGAAGACGTCCCCGCTTACGTCCCTGAACTCGATGAAGTCCGTGACGAAATCGTCGATGTTTTGCGTTTACGTGAAGCACAAAAATTGGCAAAAGCCGACGCAGAGAAGATCGCCGCTTCAGCGGATGGTAAGTCTCTTGCAGAGGTTGTTCCGGAGGACAAGAAGGCCAACCTTACCGAAGGTGCCGGACCGTTTAGCTGGCTCAATCAAGTGGGCTTCATGCAAACATCGATTGGTAACGTACCCGAACTGGATCGCGTGGGCGAAGAATTCATGCGTGCCGCATTCACGACGGAAGTCGGCAGTTATGCCGTGGCCTCTAACGACCCTGAATCTGTCTACTACGTCCTTAAGCCTTCGGAGCTTCAGCCAGAAGTAGATCAGCTTCGTGAGCAGTTCCGTCAGCCTCAGCAGCGTTTCATGGCCCAATTGTTGGGCAACGACGACGCCCGCGATATCATCCGTGGATTCTATGAGTCAGTTGATGAACGCACTGGCTTCGAGATGAAACTCGACACCGAGTAGAGTCTCGTTCAGGCAATCGGTTCATCGTAGCGCCGTCGACGCGAAGCCTTATCTCCTTTTCGGGTGACAAGCCCGAAGAGGACGATGGCAGTGATTCCCAACAAAACGCAAACCGCAGCCACGGTTCCAATCGAACCGACACCAATCGGATCACTGGTTTTTGATCTTCGGTCCGTCAATTCGCCCGCGATGATAAGTGGAGCGAACTGCTTGCCACCACGACTTTTCATCAGGTCAGATTCGTAACTCCATAGACGATAGTAAAAGCCTTCGACGCGAACGGGGATCCGCGATGTCAGCACCAGGGATTCACCTCCCGCCGTTGAATCATCGGTTTTGGCTCGCAAGAAATTGGGAAGCTTCGCTGTCACGATCGTCACCGGATACCGATTGTCCATCACAATTGGGTCACCGTTGGGAACTTCAATCTTCAATTGAACGTTGCCAAGATCACCAATCGCATCAATCTGAAAATAGGCGTCCTGGCCAACTTCCGATCGACGCTCTGGTGACTCCAAGAAAACCTTGGTGATGCGAACGGTTTCAAGATCAAGCCAGATCCACTGACCTGCCAATCCGCTGGAGTCTTTCAATAGATCGATCGGTTGAGCACTGATTGCGGCCTGACGCATTTCGGCGACTTCTGTTGTCTTGTTTAGTGTGGACGCGTCCGTGACACGGTCTGCGACGCCGATCATGCGAAAGAAGATTGATGAATCGGCGGCGACCAAAGGGGATCGATCCAGTTTGCTGAGCTGTGATAGCTCACTCAAATCAATCCCGCCCCCGGACAGTACGGCATGTGCGGGCGAAACAGGTTGTTTGGGAAGCCACCGAAGATTCCCACTCGCAACGACGCCTGCGGCCAATCGAACGCCTATGCCCGCGATTCGGTCGCCCGGACGGGCTTCCGGGGACAGCGATGAGGACAGCACCCAGTAATCGGTATCGTTGGTAAACCGAACACGCAAACTTGTGACTGTTGGCAAGTTCAACATTTCCGAGAGTTCAGAAGAAACCTTCATGTTCTGCATCGAGACGATTTCGCCATTGATCGAAATCGGTTCCCCCACTACGGCTTTGTCCATCGCAGGTTCATTGGACTGATCCGAAGTATCCGCAGCGTTGAGCCTTGTCTTGAGTATCCCAGGCGATAGTCGTTTTAATCGAAAGATCAACTTTGCCGCTTCATCTGCATCGGCGTTAAGTCCTTCATCGCTCGATGATTCGACAGTGCTCTGCAAACGACTCGTATCGAAACCAGGCAAGAGATCAAGCAGTGACTCGGCATGAGCATTTGGGTTCATCATCGTTAGGCAGACAAGGACGACACCAATCGAAACATCTCTTTTGGCCCGTCGTTCGCGCAATTGCCGGTTGAAGGTTCTGGTCCGCCACATGACCGAAACCGCCAAAGCGATCCCGGCGAAGACTGCCCCCATGATCATCGCCAAAGGGCGCCAGTTCGGTACGCCATCGTCTGACTGTGTCCTTGTCGCCGACCTAGCACCTGCTGACGCGACTAATTGATCCGACCTACGTGATTGCTCGACGAGAGACTGTTCGATCAAGCCATTCCCATTGGCACGAATTGCCTTCACATGTCCAACCACGACCGGCGTCAGCTGAGCGCCGCTTTGAGATTGATAAGACAAACGCTTTAGATACTCACCGTGGATACGCACCTGCGGAAGTGGGCTGAGCACATCCCAGTTCTCGGCGGACTGGTCATCTGATCTTGTCAGCCCAACCAATTCTTCGGGAAGGTCCCCCACTACCATCAGCCACGGACGGCCGCTGGCGTCCTCTGGCTGCAACCAAAGGTTCCAGTACACCTGCACCCCGAATGGGTTTTCAGCTGCACTGATTTTCTCAAGCCGCACAAGCTTGCCACCTGCAACGACTCCCTTGCCGCGGTAGACTTTTGGTTGTTGCAAGAGCGGCAACACACCCGCGACCGAGCGAGCCGGATACAGGGTTTGTAACTCGCGAGCAGCCGGTGAGCTCATTCGGTGCATTGCGATCGTTCCGGTTAAACCCAACATGTCGTCAGCTCGCCAAACGTTCCCATCACGACTGTGCGCAATTAGCCGTCGTTGGACCCAAATCGCTCTGGCGATCGCTTTTGCATCACTCGAAGGAGGCTCACGCAAGAACCGAAGCAAGAACTCAACATCGCTTTGGAATTGGTCCGAGTCCTCATTCGCTTCGTCGGATTCGATGGTCGGGCTATTTTCGATCGCCTCCAACTGCCGTCCGACATCGTCACGCAAGGAATCGATTGTCGCCTCAGAGATCGGTGAATCACCGTCCCGGGCCAATGCCTCCCCCCCGCTCAACCTGGATTTACCGCCAACCGCCTCGCGATTGAAATCAACCTGCTTCATTTCCGAAGGGAAGAAGACTGCGTAGACACCCGGGCGAGCCGCTTGTCTCATCACGACAAGCACCAGCCCGAGGACGATGCACAGCCGCAAAACGCGTCTCCAGGATTGGCCGGGCGAGGCCCCACGCCGGCGTGATCGCCCGTACAATGGAGAAGGGTTCAGGTCAGAGGGAATGCGCATCTGAAATGATCCAAGGGTGATGATTCGGCCCGCAGGCAGCGGTAAAAGGTTGCTAGCTCGATGGTCGCACTTTAACCTATGTGTATCCCCAGAGCCTAACAGCTTGAGTCGATCCACTCGAGCATGTCGGATCCCATCTGACGAACGGTCCTTATCATTGATTCAGGCACCTCATCCTGGGGCAGCTCTCGACGCCAAACCGCTTTCGGGCGGGCGATGCTTTTCAACCGGTCCTATGCAACTCTTCATATCCTTCGTTCGGCCTGTCGTCTGTTTTCTGTTGCCAGCGATCTTGCTGGGAATTCAGTCCGAAGTTTCGGCACAAGCCAAGACGGCACAAGGCGAACCGGCGCAAGATTTCGTCAAACGCTTGCGCTCGGCCGAATATTTTGATCTCGCGATCAGCTATCTCGATCGTTTGGACAAGTATCCCAGCGTCGACTCGGACTTCATCACGGCCGCCCCGTTAGAAAAAGCGGAGACTTACATCCAGGCCGCCGTCGTTGCTCGAACGTCGGATGCACGTGATGAACGTTTCCAACAAGCGGAGGAGCAGATCCAAGAGTTCTTGAAGAACCACGCAGCTCATCGCCGTGCATCCGAGGCCCGCGCCCAATTGGGACGGTTGAGGATGTTTCGAGCCTCGCAGTTCATGACAAGTGACATCGACGATGCAAAACGGAAGAAAGCTCGAGAACTTTACATGGCTGCGGCCAAAACATTCGATGGCGTAATTAATGACCTGAAAAGCAAACTTGAGGCAATGAAAGGGGCCCGGATCGATTCGTCGAAGGAACCAGATAAAGCAAAAGCACGCGACCAATATCGCTATGAATTCTTAATGGCCAAGCATAATGCGGGCGAGGCCCGTTTGATGGCGGCAGACACCTTTGACAAGCCCGAGACGCAAGGGAAAAAGCAGCTTGAAGAAGCCTTGGTGCTTTACACCGACCTTAGCGAGAAATACGAAGCCTATGTTCAGGGTGCCACCGCATTTTATTCACGTGGCAAAGTCGAAAAGATGCTTGGTAACCAGGATGCAGCGATCGAGAGCTTTACGCGGATGCTTGAACAGGCCGATGCCGATGAACTTCGTGAAGCCAAGATGGGGGCGACGGTCGGATTGATGCAAATCGACCTAGGGGCCAAGAAGCCAAAGTACGCGAATGCTATCAAGCAGGGCGCTCCACTCGAAAAGACGCTTCGGCCGAACGAACGACGGTCCCTCGTCGCGCAAGAATTGCGAGTTGAACTAGCCCGCGCGTACCTCGCAAAGAACAAGGACACCGCAAAAGGTGGCAACGCGAATGAACGCAAGCGTGCACTCACAGATGCTCGAAAACTGTTGCTCGAAGCGAAGAAAATCCCTGGACCCCACGTCGATCAAACAACGCAATTGCTCGAATCGCTTGGCATCGACACATCGAAGCCCGAAGAAGTTGCCGAGTTGCCCACCGCAGACGACCCACAAAACTTTGCCGACGCGTTGAATGCGTCTCGTCAGTTGATTCAGTCCATGACGACGCTGCAGGGACAACTCGACGGTCTTAAGAAGCAAGGCGGCAAACCAGACCAACTTGAAGTTCTTCAAAAGTCGATCCAAGACGCAAGGACGACCGGAATCATTGTCCTCCGTCGCGGCCTGACCATGATTCGCAGCGACACCGACTCGGCCGAGGTTAACGAAACGCGTCAGTTCCTGGCATTTCTTTTGATGCAAGAAAACAACTTTCGCGATAGCTTTGTGGTGGGTGATTTTCTGGCCCATTTTGCACCGGGTACGGACGTTGGGTTGCGTGGTGGTCTGATTGCCCTGAATTCAGCACAACAACTCATCACCAGCGGTGAGGGCGACAGTTCCCTCTGGGTTAGCAAGTTGCAGTTGCTGGGTGATCATCTTGTGAAGACTTGGCCTGATGACCCCAAGGCGGCGTCCGCTCAAAACATCATGATCGTGATGGTGATGGAAGAAGGCGATCTTGATAAAGCAAAGAAGTTGATCCAGGAAATGCCAGCTGGTGCCGATCAGGCCAAGTTTCAAAGGCTGCTAGGGCAGCTTTGGTGGAATGAATCCTTGCGGTTGCGTGGCGAAAACAAAGAAAAAGAAGCCGACGCTGTACTCCCGATCGCTGCGAAAGAGCTGCGAGCTGGTCTTGAGAAAATTGCCGGCGGTCTTGTCGGTGAAGAGGCAATGAAAGCGGCCTTGGTACTTGCGAAGATTCAACTGCGGCAAGACAAGCCGGCCGAAGCTGTCAAAACGCTCGATCATCCCAAGTTCGGGGCGATCACGATCATGAAAAAATTAGACGCCCCCGATCAGGACTTTCTGTTCGACCTCTACCGCACCGAACTACAGGCGGTCGTCGGCGAAATGACAACCAGCGACGGCAGTAACGAAAAGTTACTCGAGCGCGCATCGGATTCCATCGACAACATGCTCAAAGCCGCCAATAACGAGGAGGGTAAGAAGCGACTCATCTCAACATTCCGGGTGCTGGCAGCGGACATCAAATCCCAAATCGCGACGGCTCCGCCGGTTAGACAGGCGAAGCTCATTGATGCTTTCAATATCTTTTTGGCTCGTATCTCCGAAATTACTGACGACGACGCTACGTTGCAGTGGGTAGGCCAAACATTGATGGGCATGGCTGAATCCTCGATGCCCGCAACACAGGTGAAGGCTCAAGGTCAAGCTGCGGAACTCCTGAAAACCGCTTCTTCGACGTTTGAAGAATTGAAAACGAAGCCCAACGCGTCGACGTCAATTACGTTCATGCTTGGAAAGACAAAACGACTTATCGGAGACTACAGCGGGGCTTTGAAAGAGTTTCGGGAGATCCTTCAAGCGAAACCCACCATGATCGATGCTCAGGAAGAAGCTGCGTTAACGTATGAGCAATGGGCCGCCGAGTTGCCACCAAAGCTTGCACCGAATGCTTATCGAAGTGCATTGAGCGGTGGTAAAAAGAAAATTGTGTGGGGCTGGGGGAAAATCAGCGCGATGGCTCAACGGAATAAAGCTTTTCGCGATCGATTTTTTAACGCTCGCTATCACATTGCTAATTGCAGGTACCTGCAAGGTAAGACGGCCAAGGATCCAAAGGTCATCGCACAAGCGATCAAAGACATTACGGGCCTAACGACCCTCTATCCCGATATGGGTGGGCCACAACGTTGGGCACAGTTCAATGCTCTGCTCAAGAAGATCCAGAAAGAAGCCGGCCAACCCCAGACCGGGCTTCCCAAACCTCCGGCAGCCGCCAATGGTCCGGTCGAAAACAACGAAGCTGCCTAACTATCATCCGCACGCGGGCCGCCAGCCCACCAACCGCGAAAGCCTACTCAGATCGTTTTATGAAATTCCCACATCTCAACGTGACTACTTTGACCAATCGACTTTGCGAACTCCGCTGCGTTGCCCCAATCGTATTTTCCCTGTTAACGCTCCTGGCCACATCCGCGTTCGCCCAAACGGACCGGCTGTATCCGAGTGACGGCAATGTCGTCATTGGGAAAGTCAAGTCAGTCTCCAAGGGTGGCGTTGTCTTAACCGTCAAAGGCAAAGATCAGAACTTTGCCGCCGGCGAGATTGAACGCATCCTCTTTCAAGGTGATCCGACGGAGTTATCCGAGGGGCGTGAGTTCGTGATGGACGGCCAGTACGAACGGGCCCTTACCGAGCTGAAAAAACTTGACATTGGCGCACTACCACGAAGCGAAATGAAAGCGGAGGCCCAGTACTACATCACTAAATCTCAGGGCGAAATGGCACTGGGTGGGCAAGGTGATTTGAATACGGCTACCAAAACTGCGATGGCGTTTGTGACGAAGAATTCGGATTCTTGGCACTTCTACGAAACTGCCAAATTGCTTGGCGATCTCGCCAAGGCGATGGGGAACTTTGATCAAGCTTTGCGATTCTATTCTTCCCTTCGTTCCGCGCCGTCCATGGACATGAAGGTTGAATCGGTCTACCTCATCGGACTCGTCAAGCTTGCCAAGGATGACCTTGCCGGTGCCAAGACGGATTTAGCGAAAGTTTCTGGTCTCAAGGCAAGCACACCAGGAATGAAACGCCTGCAAACCCTCGCCAAAGCAGCCCTCGCGGTAATCACAGCCAAAGAAGGCAACGGGGAAGAAGCCATCAAAATGGTCAATGGCTTAATCGCCACGCTTAACCCCACCGACACCGAAACTGCCGCGCAAATCTACAATGCTCAAGGGGCGAGCTACCAGGCGATTGGTGATGACGAAGGCGCGTTACTCGCTTACTTGCATACCCAATTGATGTATTCCATCGACGCGCAGTCTCACGTTGAGGCACTTAAGCAGCTCATTGAGCTGTGGGGAAAAGTCGGCAAGCCGGATCGAGCGGCTCAGTCGCGTGCTGAACTTCAACAGCGTTACCCTGGCCTAAGCGGCTAGTAACGGTCCTTTCATCGGGCCAGCTTTGATAGTTAGCCAACTTAACGCCGTTCTGTAGCTTTCAGACCAGACGGTACCATTCAGACCAGGGTGTCACGCCCAACCCGAGGGGGCCGACCTAGCCTGACGGGTGCAACTTCATCTAAGGGCCCGCCGCGCTCCATCAACATTTAGTAATGGCAATTCAACTGGCCCGTGCAACAGGGCTGAATGATCGACTATCACCTGATAACTCTTGCCAAATGCTGCATATCGCGTGGCGGATCGCTCCCAGAGCGAAACCTTAGAGTTGAAAACATTGGGCATGAAACGTGTCTTCCTTGCCAATGTTGAAGTTTAGCGATTGTGTTCATTTTCGAAGTGTCTGAGTAATCAAGTTTTTAAACCGGGTGAATCAGGCTGAATCATTGTTGCGATTGAGACGATTCCTTACCCACAGACACAGTCGGTGCCCGATGGCGACCGACATGCGGGAGAGCGGCCGCAGAGTCCACTGGTTCCACAGGAACTCCATCTAGCCAAGAAGGCGATTTGGGTTTCACACAAGTCAGCGGAACTAATTGTCCTCAATGCAACCGTCTCATATTGGAAGGAATCCAATTATCATGAAATCGCTATTTCGTAAGCGTAGGCAACTCGCGATTGCCATCACATCACTGATGATCACAGGCCACGTGGGGCTTGGTTCGGCATCCGCCGAGTCGATCAGCGAGCAAGGCCTGACTCCCGTAGTCGTCCAAACCACTTTATTGGAAGACGCGTCGGAAGTCGTTCAGCATTCCGCCGAAATTGCCCAGCCCGCACCAGTTGAAGCTCCCGCCCCCGAGCCAATGGTGATTGATGAGCCATACATCGGCTATCAGGATCTCGCACCGATCCAGTCCTCATCATGCGGCACCACGTGCAATTGCTGCACCAAGGAAAAGAAGGCTGCGGCCAACGCCGGTCTTAAAAAGGCCTACGGCGGAGTGTTCTACGGCAATAACTTCGGTTACCTGAGCGATCCTTGCTATGACGGCCCCGAATTTTGGTCCGATGCCCTCAAGAATATCAAGACGCCGTTTGGTACTTGGAGCTTCGGTGGAGAGTCGCGAACTCGATACCACGACGAGCGGAATTTCCGTGGTCCTGCTTCGCTGACAGGACAGGACGACAATTTTTGGTTGACACGTCACCGCCTGTATGCGGACTGGCGAGTGAATGATTCACTGAGATTCTACGGTGAAATGCTGGATGCCAATTCTTCCGGTGAATCGATCGCACCACTGCCGATCGAAGAAAACGATATGGACATTCAAAACTTGTTTGTCGATGTCAAACTATTCGATGGAGATTTTGGCAAGCTGACCGCACGAGTGGGACGCCAGGAGCTGATCTACGGTGCCCAGCGTACTGTTTCGCCGCTCGACTGGGCCAACACACGCCGCACGTTCGAAGGCGTTCGTGGGCTTTACCAGAAAGGCGATTTCTCGTTGGATGGGTTCTGGACGCGTCCGGTAATCGTTGATCCCAAGGATGCCGATCAGGGCGATGAAAGGCAAGACTTCTTCGGAGTTTACGCGACTCAGAAAGGTCTTCCAGTTGGAACCTTGGAGTCGTACTACCTCGGCTACAACAATGAAAATGTTGGCGCTGGTGGGCGAACCCAGAACTTCACCTACCACACCGTCGGATCACGAGTCTCTGGAAAGACTAGCAAAGATTGGCTCTACGACGTCGAGGGAGCCATGCAGTTTGGCGACAACAACACCGTGGATAGTCACGCGGCTGGCTTTTTCACAGGTGGTCTTGGACGCAAAATCCAAGTTGGCAAGTTGAGCCCAACCATTTGGCAGTGGTATGACTACGCGTCTGGAAGCGAAGATGGCGATCCGAGCATCGGCGATGGAGGTTACCACCACCTGTTCCCGTTGGCTCACAAGTACAACGGATTCCTTGACTTGTTCGGACGTCGTAACTTGCACGACATCAACACCCAAATCATCACACCTTTGGGTGATAAGGTGACGATGATTCTGTGGTACCACTACTTCATGCTGGATCAGGACACCACGCCTTACAACGTGGTCATGATCCCTTACAACGCGGGCAACGACGCTGGTGACCGTGAACTCGGCCATGAAATTGACATCCTGTTCAATATCAACTTGAACGCACGTAACAATGTCCTTCTGGGCTATTCGCACTTCTCTGGTGGAGACTACTACGACACCACGGTGCTGCCTGCTGCTACGGCAGCAGAGCTGGACGGCGACTTCGACGCTGACTTCTTCTACTTCCAGTTCCAATCGCGTTATTAAACGCTACGGATCCAAGT
>JBGCGI010000306.1:0-22187 GCA_045110715.1 Rubripirellula sp. | reverse complement strand
GACAACACAAAGCAGAAATTCGCGAGCCGTACCTTGCCCACCGTCCATAGCGAATGAGCAAACGCTCGCGATGGCAAGCAGGAAACAATCCGGTCGCTCTTCTGATCTACATTTTTACCAGCGGCTTGATCGCGTTTCATCGAAAGACGCAAATTCAATGGACAGAACCCGTGGGAGAAAGGCTTTCGAGGGAGTCGCAAGCTCGACGTGCCCAACAGCTTAAGCAAATGCCTTGCGGAGCATCTCGAGGCTCTTGGGGATCGCCGTTTCGTGCTTCTCTTTGCCCTCAAACTCCAACGAGATGTACCCGCGATAGCTGACGTCTTTCAATGTCTTGGCAACCCGATCGTAGTCGATATCAAGTGTGTACCAAGTTCCGCCGCCGAAGTAGGTCTTGGCTTGAACGAACACAGCCTCCGGTGCTAGTTCTGCGTACTGCTCGTACTGGTTCTCGAGGAAGTTACCCGTATCCAGCGTTGCCCGCAGCCACGGTGATTTGATCGAGTTGATCACACGTAGGACTCCAGCAGCAGTCCTGCCGAGGCCCCAATGATTCTCTAGTCCAAGCACGACACCACAACGCTCGGCCGTCGGCAAACATTTCTCCAACCCGTCGATCACCCAAGCGAAACCATCGTCGTCGCTGTAGCCTTCCAAGTTGGGCTCGATTCCTTTATTCGCCATCAGTTCATCGAAGTTGCCCGATGTCCCCCAGCGTCCTGTGTTCACTCGAATCGTTGGTATCCCCAACGCGTATGCGAGTTCAATGCACTTGATGGTGTGCTCGACATTCTTCTGCCGAACGGCTGGGTCGGGCGAAACGAAAGTCTGATGCGTTGAAAACCCACACAGGTCCAAGCCGTGACGAAACGCGCGCTGTTTGATTCGCTGCAGCGCTGCGTTGGATTCATCTTGCATTTGCACGTGCAGGATTTCGACACCATCGAAGCCCGCTTCAGCTGCCAGATCAATGCACTCTTCAATTCCCAACTTACTGTCGTCGCGATAACGCCAGTAAGAGTACGTCGAAACGGCAATGGAATTTGGACGTACAGGAGCTTTTGAAACAGGCTCCGCCGCAAGCAACGGCGAATCGGAAGCAAGGGTTGCTGCAGCTGCGACGCCCAACGTGGCGGCGACGAAATCACGTCGCCGCAAAGAAACATCATTCATAGTGATACCCATTAATCTGGTTGTGAATCAACCAGATCAATTTAAGGCCGCGGCGCGTTCGCCGCCATCACTGCCAGGTCATCTTTGCCGACTCGCGTACAGAAATCTCCCAGCGACTCGTCTCCTTCACGATTGACCTTGAAGGCGGCGAAAATGCCAATCATTTCTTCGACAACCGTGTCGTCAGTGACCATGTCCTTATAGATATAGGCCAATCGGTTGCCCAGCCAGCCGCCGCCGGCGAACAAGGTGTACTTGTCCTTGGCCTTACCAACCAACGCCAAATCGGCGTTGTAAGGCCTAGCACATCCGTTGGGGCAGCCGGTCATGCGAATCGTGAATCGCTCTTTCGCCAATCCAAGTTTGGCCAAAGGTGCCTCTAGACCATCAATGATGCTGGGCAAACGCCGTTCACTTTCGGTGATCGCCAAGCCACAGGTTGGCAACGCGACGCAAGACATGGACCAGCGACGAACCGTGCTGGTGTCTTCGGTTAGCGGCACGTTGTGTTTGGTGATCAGCCCAATCAGCTTCTCTTTGTCGGCTTCTTCGATATCGGTGAAGATCACGCTCTGGTGACCGGTCATACGAATTTCTGTTTTGAACTCACCGCAGATCGCCCGCAGAGTCGCTTTCAATTGAATCTGATCGTCGTCAAACAGACGACCGTTTTCAATGTTCAGGCCGTAGGACAACTTGCCGTCACCCTGTTCCTGCCAACCCATGTGATCATCGACTTCGTGCACGTCGTCTTCGGTGCAGTCGGCCAATTTTTCCCCGAAGTACTTTTCCACTTCCGCGCGGAACTTTTCGATGCCCCAATTCGCGACTAGATACTTCATCCGCGCGACTTTGCGATCTTCGCGATTACCGTTGTCGCGTTGGACTTTCAAAATCGCCTGGGATACACCGATGGCTTGCTCCGGCGTCACGAATGCCATTCGTTTGCCAAGGGCAGGGAAGGTGGTTTCCTTCGCAGGTGTTCGCCCCATGCCTCCGCCGACCAGCACGTTGTAGCCAATCACTGCGCCGTCACGAACGATCGCCAGGAACCCGATATCTTGCGTGTAGATATCGATGCAGTTGTCCTCGGGCAACGCGATTCCGATTTTAAACTTGCGTGGCAGATAGGTAGGACCGTACAGCGGTTCGACGACTTCACCGCCGCCCTCCAGCGTCTTCTCGCCAGTCTCAGGGTCGGTCAACCACAGTTCGTGGTAAGCAGAAGTGCGAGGTGCCAGGGCTTCGGTCAAATCGTCAGTCAACTTCTCCATCGTCGCGTGAATCGAGCAGTTGCGTTTGGCGGGGCAGCACATGATGTTTCGGTTCACGTCACCGCAGGCTGCCAGAGTCGACAGCGAAATCTCATTGATCCGATTGATCGTCGGTCGCAAATCGTCCTTCAAGATTCCATGCAACTGAATCGTTTGCCGAGTCGTGATCTTCATCGTCGAGTTGCCCAACTCTTCGCAAAGGTCAAGCATCTTCAGCATCTGATCCGACGAAATTCGCCCACCGGGAATCCTCAGCCGCACCATCATCGAGAACGCTTTACCGCCACCCGCCTTCTTGCGTTCCAACCGCAAATCACGATCGTCCTGCTGATAAGTCCCGTGGAACTTCAGTAGCTGCAAGTTTGCCTTATTGAAGTGATCGACTGAATCGGCAATCTCCTGATCAATCGTTCCCTTCAGGAACTTGCTTTCCTCTTTAATCGTTTCGAGAGGGCTTAATTTGGGTGCGTCGGTAGACATCGAGACACAAATCCTGTGTGATTTCGTTTCGCGTTGATGGGGAACCTGATTGGTCGGCCAGACACACTGGATGACGACAGGTAGGGTTTCCGCAAAGATGGCGGTCTGGGCAACTATAACGGCCGATGCCAAATGCCACTATGGCGATCACTTTTGACCTGTTTTTGAACGAGCGAGACATGACTGCGGAACGATTGGACGGAAAGCGAATCGCTGGCGAGATACGAGCGGAAGTCGCAGACCAGGTGCGGCAATTCGTCCAGGCCGGTGGCGAAAAACCGTGCCTCACAGCGGTTCTGGTAGGAGAAGACCCAGCCAGCCAGGTCTATGTTCGCAACAAAGGCCGAGCCTGCGAGAAGGCCGGAATCGAGGGCCGAACGCTGCGTTTACCGGCAGAAACCAGCCAGCAAGAGCTCGTCGATGTGGTCTGTGGCTTGAATCAGGATGCCAGCGTACACGGCATTCTGGTCCAGTTGCCGCTGCCAGCAGACGGAAATGGTGGATCCGGCTTCGACGAACGAGTCATTTTGGACACCGTCGATCCGCTGAAAGATGTGGACGCCTTCTCGCCAGTCAACGTCGGCTTGCTGATGCAAGGTCGGCCGCGATTTCTTCCCTGCACTCCCCACGGGATCGTGCAACTGCTGCATCGCTGCAACCACAGCGTGGCCGGGAAGCACGTCGTCGTCGTCGGTCGCAGCGATATCGTTGGCAAACCAATGGCCATGATGTTGGCACAACGCGATGGCAGTTGCGGACGCGACGTCGCCAACGCGACCGTCACACTCGCTCACAGCCGAACGTCAAACTTGACGGAAGTCTGTCTCAGTGCAGACGTATTGATCGCAGCAGTCGGAGTCCCGGAAATGATCAAAGGCGACATGATCCGACCGGGCGCCGTCGTTGTTGATGTCGGGATCAATCGCGTCAACGACAAACTGGTCGGCGACGTGAATTTCCAGGAGGCCGAGCAGGTGGCTTCTGCGATCACTCCCGTTCCTGGTGGCGTTGGACCACTGACGATCGCCATGTTGCTACACAACACATTGCTCGCCGCGAAACTGCAATCCGAAGCGTAAAACGATTCGGATAGCAACGATCCAAAATCAGCTGGCGTAGCCGCGCGGATGAGACTGGTGCCAAGCCCAAGCAGTTTCAACGATCGATTTCACATCCATGTACTTCGGTTCCCAACCCAGCAGTTGTTTCGCCAACCTTGCGTCAGCAATCAACTTGGGCGGGTCGCCGGCTCGCCGCGATCCCATCACCTCAGGAATCGCGTGCCCAGTGATTTCGCGGCACGCATCAATGATTTCTCGAACGCTGGTTCCTTTGCCGGTGCCCAGGTTCACGCAAAGGCCTTTTCCTGGCTCCAGCTTGTCCATCGCTTTCAAGTGCGCATCGCCTAAGTCATCAATGTGGATGTAGTCACGGACGCAAGTTCCATCCGGTGTGTCGTAGTCATCACCAAACACCGTGATGCTCTCTCGCTGTCCCAAGGCAACTTGCAATACGATCGGAATCAAATGTGACTCGGGGTCATGATCTTCACCAATCGTACCGTCGGGCCGGGCGCCCGCCGCGTTGAAGTATCGGAGCGCGGCGTACGCGAAACCGTAGGCAGCGGCGTAGTCAGCCAACGCTTGTTCGATGACTAGTTTGGTGAACCCGTATGGATTGATCGGCTGCTGTGGCGTGGTTTCCGGGATCGGCACAATCTCCGGTTCGCCGTAGGTTGCCGTCGTGCTGCTGAACACGATCTTCTTGACATCGGCCTCTCGCATGGCGTCTAGCAACTCGAGCGCAGCGATCACGTTGTTTCGGTAGTACAGCGCTGGATCATTGACCGACTCGTTGACCAGGGCGAAGGCCGCGAAGTGCATCACGGCATCGATTTTTTGATCTCGAAGCGTCGCGACCAACTTGCTGCGATCCGACAGATCACCTTCGACCAACATTCCCTCCGGCACCGCTTGGCGATGACCTCGCGAAAGATTGTCGTACACGCAAACAGAGTGGCCTGCGTCCAGCAAGAGTCGCACTGCGTGGGACCCGATGTAGCCGGCGCCGCCGACGACCATGACATTCATAAAAATCGTTGTGGTTAAAACGTTGGGACCAAACATCAATTTGCCCAGTGCACTGGAAAAACCAGTCACTCGACGTCGAACAGGATAGAGGGCCAGTCTATTTCCCACCAGAACGATTCGCCCATTCCAACCCTGTCTGCGAGGTCCCTGTAACGCTTTGGCAAAACGCGCAACCAAGCTCCAACAACTTCAAACAGCCGGTCCCGCTCCCAAATCGGGACGTGCGACGGAGACGATATGCACGGACTTTTTGGATTATCTGCGTAGCGAATGCCACTTGGCTCCCAACACGATCGCTGCCTACGGGCGCGACATGAAGCGATTCGTTGGCTGGCTGGGAAAACGCAAACTGCCGAATTTGAAGATTCAAGACTTCACGAACTTCATTGGATCGCTTCAGGAACTCGGCTTGGCCCCTGCTTCCATCGCTCGAAATATCGTTGCGATTCGAACGTTCTTCAAGTTCTTGCAGCTTGAAGGCATCGTTCGCGACAACCCGGCCGAACTGATCGCCACCCAAAAGATGTGGGAGCGTGTTCCAAACGTCCTCTCCATGCGTGAGGTGGAACTGTTCCTGGCTGCCCCCAACAGGACCGACAGCTTCTGGCTCCGTGATGTCGCGATGCTTGAAGTCCTCTACGCGACTGGTTGTCGAGCTTCAGAAGTTTGCACGCTACGGGTGCGTGATCTTTCTTTAAAAGAGCGGCATCTCCGCTGCGAAGGTAAAGGCGGAAAACAGCGGATGGTTCCGATTGGCACCCGTGCCATCAAAGCAATCGAACGCTACTGCGAAGAACTTCGCGGCACACTCGCAGCCCGTAGCCCGCATCCACCGGAAGCTCTGTTTCTGTCGCGAGGCGGCCGGCCACTCGATCGCATCCAACTTTGGAGGTTGGTCAAGATGTATGCCAGACGAGTTGGCATCAGCTCAGAAATCAGCCCGCACAGTTTGCGTCACAGCTTTGCAACACACCTTCTGGCTGGAGGTGCTGATCTTCGGCTGGTGCAAGAAATGCTGGGTCACGCCAGCATTCAAACGACACAAATCTACACCCATGTCGAACACTCGCGACTCAAGAAAGTGCATCAGCAGTTTCATCCGCGAGCTTAGCGAACGCTCGTCGCTACCAAGCCGGAAGCGAATCCAGCGGAAGCGAATCAAGCAGCTCGTTGTAGCTGCTGGCTTTCCGCAGTCTTGGTCGCGAATGCATAGACCGACTCGAAGTCGCGTTCGGCGATGTCCCGCTTTGGATTGAATTCCCGCGCTGCACCGTTCTCGAATCCGGCTTTCTGAAGCACCGCCACCAAGTTGTCTTGGTCGAACATGTGCTTGTGCTCGCCAGCCATGTACGCGGTGTAGTTCACATAGTCGATCGGCGACAAGTAGTTCCAAGCTGGTGCGTACCGAGTTCGTTCCTCGAGCTCCTGGTTCAAATAGTAGGCTTCGATGTAGTGCCTCGCGTTGGGCACACAGATCGAGATCTCACCACCGGGCTTCAGAACTCGCAAGCAGTCTTTCAACAGCCCCTGAGTCTGATGGTAAGTCAAATGTTCGAGGGTATGAGACGTGTAGATTTGGGAAACGCAATCAGCGGGGAAGGGTAGAGCGACCGTCAGATCCCAGTACACGTCGCATCGCTTGTTCCAGTCGACGGTAACCCATCCGTTTTCGCCACGAACCGCCCCCGCGCCGAGTTCAAGTTTGATCTCTACCCCAGAGTCGGCAATTTGGCGTGCGTTGCGTTTTCCGCGGGCCATTCGGAATTGATGCTTGATGGATTTCAACATTCTGGTGATCTCGTTCGGGCAATTTTGGGGTTCTAACGGGACCTCTTCCGAGACCACGAACCTCTTCCGAGATGGGGAGATTAGCGAAATCCGCAGCGTTGGCGAAAGATCGATCAGAGGCGGCAAAAGACGTATTCGGCCAAACCCTGGTAAACGAATGCCGCTCCGCTGCAATTCTTCGGGAGGAACGATGAAGTTCTCCATCGCCACATGACTGGTTGCTGGCCTGCATCCCCCATGCGGCGCTCACGACATTTTCGATCGCGCGTCGGCAAACGAGGGGAATAGAAAGGATTGACTGAAGACGCCGCCTCGCATCAAGCGTCTGGCCAATCTGGATCAGCGATCTGCCGCGTCATCGCAGCCAAGCGTGCCTGAGTGTCAAGCAAACGTTGCCAGGTCGACAGCTTCAAAACCACTTCTTGGTTGGCGTCATCGGTTCTTGCCGCCTCGATCAGACGATGCAATCGAGACTGGCAGTAATCCAAGATCTCGCACAATTGCGCCTTCTGACCTGGAGACAGATTGTCTGGGATCGAAGGAACTTCTTGAACTTGGATGACTTCCGCTGGTACCGGTGACTTCGGTTCGTGATTGAACTCGATCGCAACCGAGCTTTCCGAAGATGCCATCTCGCGTGACAGGGTTGGGTTTTCGCCACCCATCGCCGCTAGACGCGCGGCAATCTGCGACTCGCTTCCAACCAGCATCAAGCTTCTTCCGACCGCGACCAAATCGCCGTGCCGTAAGATTTTCAGTTGGCACTCGACTCCGTTCACTTTGGTGCCATTGGTACTATCAAGATCCGTCAGTACCAGACGATCATTGTCTCGCTGGATTTTGAAATGACAACGACTCACCCTCTCATCATTGAGTTGGATGTCGTTGCCTTCTTCGCGACCGACAGTCAGAGGCGGCTCAAGGTCTTCATAGACCTTACCGCGATCTGCACCGTGAAGGATCTTCAGGGTAATGCCCGTCATTGGGGCAACTCCGACTGGAGGAATGTTCAGGATGAGAAATCGAGATTGTTCAGCCAGTATAGACGCCTTCTAATCGAACGTCACGCACTTCGCATCAACCGACTTGAGCAATCACGCACTTTAAATAGTCCGTTTCTGGGCAAGAAATCGCGACGGGGTGATCGGGGGCAGGTCCACGATTCTCCAACATCACCAAATCTCGCCTTCTTCGGCGACCTACGTCCAACAGCATGTTCAGGAAATCCGACCTGGAAACTCGGCCAGAACAGCTGCAGGTCACGAGCACACCACCCGCTGGCAGGAGGTCAATCGCAGAAGCGTTGAGCCGCCCGTAGGCTCTCATCGCACTATCGATCTGATGCCTAGAACCAGCGAATCTGGGCGGGTCCAGGACAACAGCATCAAACTGCTCTCCACGTCCCGCCATTTCTTTCAACTCGTCAAAACAGTCTCCCTTTCGGAATTCCATGGATTCGATCCCGTTTCGTGCCGCGGCCTCACGGCCGGCCGCCAACGCTGGCTCGCTGGAATCGAGTCCGACCACCGACTGAGCCCCCATTTTGGCGGCTACCAAACCGAACCCGCCGGCGTAGCAGCACACATCTAGAACGCGTTTGCCGACCAAGTAACGCGCAGCAACTTGTTGATTTAATCTCTGATCCAGATATCCACCCGTTTTTTGCCCTCCAGACAGATCCACCGCCAGCTGCAAACCGTTCTGTTGGTACAGAACCGGCTCGCTCAGTTCTGGACCGTGCCACTGATTTTCGTCCTCGAGCCCTTCGTGCTTGGCCGTCTTGGCATCCACGCGAACCATCATCGCTCGAGGCTGCAGCCTCGTCTGCAGGTGCTCCAGAATGGTGTCTTTCCACCTCAGCAAGGCTCCTGAGGTGAATTGGATTCCCAGGCAATCCGCGTATCGGTCGACAATCAGGCCGCTCAGCAGATCCGATTCGCTGAAGATCAACCGCTCCGCAGCATCTGGCTGAAACTCGTCGGTCAGACGACGGCGCGCCATGGCGGCATCGATTCGCTGCCGCCAAAGATCTGGCCCGATCTGGACCGAAGCGTCATATCCGTACAGACGAACACGGAGGCGGCTGGCTGGGTTGACCATCCCACGAGCGATCCAATTGCCGTCGTGGTCCACCAAATCGACGACCTGCCCCCGGTCCAAATCTTGGCCATCTTCGGCGAGCGCATGGGCGTGAACCCAGGGATGGCGTGCCAGAAAAGGGAATTGCCGAGAGGGTTTTAGGCGCAGTGGAACGGGTTGATCGGAGAATGTCACAGGCAAGGAGCCCAGGGTTGAGCTGAAAAGGAACGAAAAAAACGTGGCCAATCATCAGCTTCCCCAATCGCAAGAATCGGCACAAGTCGCCACAATACGAGCGGTTGAGTTGCAGCCATTGACTTGAAAAGTCGATATAACGTTTAGTAGTTGTCAGAAGCGGCGAAGATCGCTCTACCAACCGCCATGTATTTGAGGCCTAAAACGCCTCGCATTTGAATAGCTAAGAAAGGTCAGAAATCATGACTCACGTCGTTGCCGAACCCTGCTCGGGATGTAAATACACTGATTGCGTGGTCGTTTGCCCAGTAGAGTGCTTCTACGAAGGCGACCAGATGCTCTACATCCATCCAGAAGAATGCATCGACTGCGAAGCGTGTGTTCCTGAGTGCCCCGTCGAAGCCATCTTCCTCGAAGACAATGTGCCAGACGAATGGAAGAGCTACATCGAACTGAACGCCACCAAGTCAGAGTCCGGTGAGTGCGAAGTCATCACCGAAAAGAAAGAGCCACTTGCTGACGACTGATCCTTCGATCAACCGCGCAGAAACAAAAAAAGCCCGACGAGCCAAAACTCGCCGGGCTTTCTTTCTGATTAGCTCGCCACCGGCAAGAACGTCTTCCAGCATTCGTAGCGAGGATCTTCCACCGACTGCACAATCAAGGGACTGACGCGCGGTCTGACCGGCTGCGTCAACAATTTCATGCGAGCCTGCTTTGGAGTTCGCCCTCCCTTACGCGAGTTACAGCGCAAGCAGCAACACACGATGTTCTCCCATGACGTTGGTCCGCCGTGCGAACGCGGAACGACGTGGTCCAAGCTCAATTTGTGAGTCGGCTCCTCGCGACCACAGTACTGACACGTGTGATCATCGCGCGCAAACAAGTTGCGGCGGTTGAACCGCACTGTCTGCATCGGCATCTTGTCGAACCGATTCAGACGAACAATCCGTGGCACTTGAAGTTCAAAGCCAACCGCCTGAATGAACTCCTCACCAGGCATCTTGTCTTCACTGGTCAACTGACTCAGCTCACACCAGCTCGAAAAATCGTAGCTGACGTACTGCCCGTTCTCGTTATCAATCACTTCTGCGCAATCCCGGTACAGCAACGTAAACGCACGGCGAACGTTGACCACTCGAATCGCCATGTAAAAGCGATTCAGGACAAGTACGTTTGTATCGAGCAGACTCTGTGACATGTTCGCTTCGATCCTTCAGTCTCTCGAGAGATGACTTGTGAATGAATGGGAATGATCGCAAGTTTACCGGTGTTCTATTTTAGTCGCCAAAAGTATTTCGGGAAAAAACGACTGCTGTTTTCAGAGCCAAGATTGGCCCATAAAAACCGAATAGTTGCCGTCGATTTACCGAGAATCTTAACACGATGGCGTCGTCGGATGCCAAACTTGCTGCCAACTGCGACACTTATTGGACGCGGAAGGGTTCGTCACTTTTTCCGCCCCCAGCCGATCTCATCGAGCCCAGCTATCTCCTACGTTTGCAGACGCTGGTTTTTGCGTCCTTCCTTCAGGTTGAATCTTGAGTGAACTTGCCACACTGATCGAACCCACCGGCACCATTCTGCTGGCGATCGGACTGATACTGCTGTGCATTCTGTCTTGGGGACTCAATCTGATTGCACTTCCTGGAAACTGGATCTGCGTGGCTCTGCTCGCGATTTACGCGTGGCTGGGCCCCCAGGAAGTTCGCGCTCAAATCGGGTACGTGACCGTCGTCGCGGCATTCGCCTGTGCACTGTGCGGCGAAATCTTTGAGTTTTTCGCGGGAGCCGTGGGCGCAAAAAAGGCTGGCGCGAGTCGCAAGTCCACCTTCTACGCCGTGGTTGGTTCCATGATTGGCGCCGTCGCGGGTGCCGTGATCGGTGTCCCAATTCCCATCATCGGTTCGGTCATCGCAGCGATTCTGTTCGGTGGAATCGGCGCCGCTTCCGGTGCGATGTACGGCGAATGGACCGACGGAAGGAACTGGAGAGAGAACTGGAGCGTGGGGAACGCAGCGTTCTGGGGACGTACTTTCGGAACCTTCGGCAAAGTCACCGCCGGAATCGCGATCATCGCAATCGCCGTGGCCAGCGTTCTTTTTTGATAGCAAGCGAATCCAATTGACGGCCACGAGCCGATTTCCCTACCGTCGCGGCCAGGCGCCGGTTCCTTCCAGCGCCAGAATTCTCATCAGGAGTCATGGCAGGGATGTCATCCGGGCGACGCACTACCGATCGGCGACGTCGAGTCTTGTACTCGGCAGGCCAGGCTGAGACCGTTCGACCAACGGCGGCCAGTCGTCGCGAGGCCGAGCGTCTGCGCGAAGCGCGACGTCCGATTGCCGCCTACGGCTCTCGAGTCAATCGGCGGATTCGCGCCCGCTGGTATTCGTTGGTGCCAGTGCATCGTCGAACGCTTTATGCACTTGCGTCGCTTTTGATGGGATTCGCATTGCTTCTTTCCGGTGCCCACTATGCGGCAGTGACTTGGCCGTCACTGGCTTACCATTCTGAGATAGCCCGCCCACTGCGAATTGATGCTCCAGATAGTTTTGCACGTTGGTTTACGTGTGCACTCTTGGCAGGTTGCTCTGGTGCATCGCTGATGATCTATCAACTGCGTCGCTATCGTGTGGACGACTACCACGGCCGGTATCGACTATGGCGGTTGGTGCTCGTGGTAATGCTGATCGCCAGCGTCAACGCGTTGGTATCGATCGTGGACTGGAGTGGCGCGATCCTTGATGCCTGCTTTGGAAAACGTGTTGCCTTAACGGGCGGCGACTGGATCCACTTGGTTGTGTCCATCGGCGGAGCAGTACTGGCACTCCGGTTGCTGGCCGAACTCTGGCGTTGCCGAATGGCTTTGGGAATGATGGCGCTGAGTTGTCTGATGCTGGCGATTCCCGAAGCCGTTCGTTGGAACGTGATCGAGCTCGATACGATCGGCAAATGGTCGATCGCCACCTCAGCTCCGCTGATTGCCTACACATCGATGTTCATCGCCTTGGGAGCCTACCTGCGGTTGCTGTATCGTGAGGTGCGTCAAATCGAAGACAGCGAACCTCTTCGCGTGCGAGTCCAGCAAATGGGACTTCGTGTCTTCCAACGCTCAGCGGAAGACCAGGACGTTCGCGAGAGCGAACCAGAAGAGGAACTTGGCGAATCCGGGAATGACGAACCCAAGAAACGTTGGTGGCATCGCTCCAAACGCGCTGACGACGCGCGAGAGCTCGATGACCGAGAAACAGAAGAACAGTCCGATGAAGAATACGAGCAAGAAGTCGCTCGCGACCAAGAGGATGAGGACGTCGCGGAAGACGAAGCACCAAGTCGACGTCGACGAAAATGGTTTGGGCGCAAAAACGCGAAGGCGGAACAGGCGGAGGACGACTCCTACGAAGAAGATGACCAGGCAGAAGAACAGCTTGCGGAATCCGAGGACGCGCCACCTGTAAAGAAAAAGCGAGGTTGGTTCTCGATGAGGCTGCAACCCAAAGCGACCGAGAATCCCGACGAGGAAATCCAAGCCGACCGGCCCGCAGCAGCCGAGGAAGTCGAGTCCTTTGACGAAGAAGCCAGTGAAGGCAAGCGAAAGCGATTTGGACTCGGCGGATGGCTGGGGGGACGCAAAAAGACTCAACCTGAGGTGGAGACGGACGACTTCGTGGACGAGGACGAACCACATTCCGATCACTTGCAGAACACATCTGCTGAGGGGGCCGAGGACGATGAGGAATGGCTCGACCCAGACTCGATTGACTGGGATTCTTTGAACAAGTCCGAACGGCGCCGATTGCGTAAACAGATCAAACGACAGCGCCGCGCTGCCTAGTGATTCCGCGTTGCCGCCTCGCGCGTTTTCAGCGCCGCAATCCACGGTGATGGGCTGCAATGTCGTCTATCAATCGCCCCCCCCGTGGCGTATGATTTTGCTGTCGGATTGGTGCACCTCCATCGGTTTGCAAACACGCGCCCTGCTTCGATCGCGTTGGGGCCTTTGTAGGTGGCCAATCGCTGCCAACTCTCTTTCCACAAGCTGAGACTGCAATGGGACTTTTCGACGCTATTCGTAGCGAACTGATCGACATCATCGAGTGGATCGATGATTCGCATGCCACTCTTGTTTGGCGTTTCCCGCGACACAAGAACGAAATCAAAAACGGCGCGCAGTTGATCGTCCGACCAGGCCAGATGGCGGTGCTGGTTTCGAACGGCGAATTGGCCGACGTCTACTCACCAGGCCACTACGAACTGTCGACTCAGAACATGCCCGTTCTTTCCACCCTGCAAGGTTGGAAGTATGGCTTCGAGAGTCCGTTCAAAGCCGAGGTCTACTTCGTCAACACGACACAGATCACGGACTTAAAATGGGGCACGCCCAATCCTGTGATGCTACGCGATCCAGAGTTTGGCCCCATTCGAATTCGTGCGTTCGGAACCTACGTTCTGCGTGCGGTTGATCCCAAAGCCCTCTTGAAGGAAATCGTTGGCACCGACGGCGAGTTTGCCGCCGACGACATCACTGAACTCCTGCGTTCGATCATTGCCCAGGCCTTTGCAGACATGCTGGCCAAGCTTCAAACACCAGCGCTCGACCTAGCCTCGAAGTACAAAGAGATTTCCGAAAACCTCCGTCAGGAAGTTTGCGAGCGAATCGATGACGAGTACGGTTTGGACTGTCCACAACTTTTCGTCGTCAACATTTCGCTGCCCGAAGCAGTCGAAAAAGCGATCGATACTCGAACCAGCATGGGCGTGATTGGCGACATGCAGAAGTATCAGCAGTACCAGATGGGAACGGCAATGACGATGGCCGCCGACAATCCCGGAGGAGGCGGTGCAGCCGAAGGCATGGGTTTAGGCGTCGGAATGGCGATGGCCAGCCAGATGATGCCTGGCATGAACCGCGGTGCTGCGCCGAGTTCACCCCCGCCACCACCTCCGGTCGCGACGGCGTGGCACGTTGCAGTTGCCGGCCAAACGCAGGGACCATTCTCGCCAGAACAGTTTGCAGCCATGATCGCCAGCGGAGACATTCAAGGCTCAGCCATGGTTTGGTCGGCCGGAATGGCTGGCTGGTCCCCTGCCTCGCAGGTCCCGCAGTTGGCTCCCTACTTCGCAGCCGCAACGCCACCGCCACCTCCGCCAGCTTCCTGATTCGACTTCTCGATCGCAGCCTTCCATTCAACACCGCCAGTAACCTTCCAAGATGATTCAGCGTTCACTCGAAACGACGTCCGAGGTGTCTTTTGAGACCACGACCGGAGTGGAGTGGGTGATCGATGCGACTGGCTGTGGACCGGATCAACTCCGCGACATGGATTTGATTCGATCCGTTTGCGATCGAGTCATTCGCGATCTGAATTTAAACGTGGTTGGGCTTCCTCTCTGCCACCGGTTTCCATCTCCAGGCGGCGTCACCGCGCTCTACCTGCTGAGCGAGTCACACTTGGCCTGCCATACCTATCCCGAACATCACCTAGCAACCTTCAACTTGTACTGTTGTCGTGTCCGGGATGGCTGGGATTGGCAGAAGGAACTGGCAACGTCTTTATCGGCTCAAAAAGTGACGATTCGACGTCTTGAACGAGGCGTGCAATGAAGCGAAGGACCGCTGCCTGCCCCGCCTGTGGTGCACCCGTTGAATTCAAGGTTTCCTCGTCATTGGTCACAGTCTGCGAGTTTTGCCAGTCAGCTATCGCGCGAACCGATCGCAAGGTCGAAGATCATGGCAGAGTCGCTGATCTCGTGGAAACGAATTCTCCGCTCAGGATCGGGCTGACGGGCAAGTTCGGACCAAAACACTTTTCCATCTTCGGCCGCGTTCAATACGCGCACCCTGCCGGCGGCGTATGGAATGAATGGTACCTCTCCTTTCCTGGAGACAAGTGGGGCTGGTTGGCAGAAGCTCAGGGCAAGTACTACCTGATGTTCTCTCGAAAACTCTCCAGCAAGATTCAGTTACCCAGCTACGACTCGCTTGCCCTGGGACGCGCCGTCAAACTCGGGCGAGCAGAATTCAACGTCGCCGAAAAAGGCATCGCAACTGCCGTCTCTGCCGAAGGAAACCTCCCCTGGAGTTTCCGTCCAGGAATCGAACACAAATTCGCGGACCTTTCAGGTCCAGATCAGACTTTCGCGACCTTCGAGTATGGTGATCCACCGTCAGCCTTCACGGGCAAAGAGGTCGGGCTCGAAGACCTGCATCTCGAGGGAGACGGCTGGACGGTTTATGAGGCGAAGATCGCGGTCACTGCACAGCAATTGAACTGCCCAAAGTGTGCCGGCCCGCTGACTCTGCGAGCCCCCGATCAATCCGAACGCGTGACGTGCGGAAACTGCCATTCGCTATTGGATGCCTCCGGTGGAAAGTTGCAGTTCTTCGCCACACTGAAGAACGAGAGCCTTCCGATTCTGGTTCCACTCGGTAGCGAGGGCACACTTTATGGTGACTCGTATACTGTGATTGGCTTCTTGCGACGATTTGCAATGTACGAAGGCACCATTTACCCGTGGAGTGAGTATCTGCTTTACAGTCCCGAAGTAGGATTCCGCTGGCTGGTCAACAACAATCAACATTGGTCCTTCGTAAAAACTGTCACTGGACAGCCCAAGTTCAAAGGCTCGTCCTATGCCGAATTCGACGGGATCTCTTATCGAATTTACGATCGTGGCACGGCCTATGTCCGCAACGTCGCAGGTGAGTTCTACTGGCGAGTGACAGCAGGCGAGGAAGCTCAGACTGCCGATTACATAGCGCCGCCTCAAATGCTTTCGATTGAACGCACCGAGACAGCAAATTCGCATGAAATGAACGTGTCCATCGGTGTTTACATCAAGCACGAAGAGATCGAGCAAGCATTTGGCGTGAAGGAGTTAGCCCGACCCTGGAGTGTTGGCACGATTCAACCACGTCCTGACTTAGGCAAAGGGGTCTTCGGTCTCTGGATTGGTTTCGCCTTCATACTTTTTGTGATCCATAGCTTCTTCGCGAAGCCTGGAGTGCAAGGATCAGATCCTTGGATGCTGTTCTATGCACTGCTCTTTGTTTCACTGATTCCTATTGGCATCCTGGTCTACTGCTACAGTTTTGAAGTGAAGCGTTGGTCTGACAGTGACTACAGCCCTTACGCGAGTGAATGATTCAGCGGCATGAATTTTAAATCGACAATTTTCAACACCTACGTCGCCGTGGGGATTTTGGTCTGCCTGTGGTTTAGCTTGGCTGCAGCCAATGGTTGGCGAGCACCCAATTTCGGTGTGCTGGATGGTTCCAGTTCGGGATCTAGCGGACGTTCTTATGGTGGTTCTTGGGGAGGAGGAAAGTAGTGACAGTTTTACACAGCCTATTGGCTCAACAATCAGAAAGTGGCAGCTTGGACTTGATGGGCCAGCACTTGCTTGCCGCGGTCGTCTTTTCGATCGTCGGTGTGATCGTTTTCTTTGCATCGTTACTCTTGATGGAAAAGCTAACGCCTTTCTCAATCGTCAAAGAGATTGGAGAGGAGCACAACACTGCTGTTGCGATGATTGTCAGCGCCATCGTGGTGGGAATCGCGCTGATCATCTCGGCTGCCGTTTTGGGCTAGTGCATTATCGCGACTTCACCAGATGGCACGGCATGAGTTTTGTCATGCCGGAAATTCACGCATCATGCTTCTTTCAAGTGGCGCGGCCCACGAATACAACATGATGAATCGTGCCCCACTGTCGCTCCTCTACCTGAACGTACTTGCGATAGCTACGTGCGGCTTGATCTATGAGCTTATCGCCGGCACTCTGGCAAGCTATCTGCTCGGCGACTCGGTCACGCAGTTTTCGCTCGTGATTGGCGTTTACCTCTCCGCACTGGGAGTCGGTGCCTGGCTCTCTCAATACATCGACGAGAACTTGGCACGTACGTTCATTGAAGTCGAACTGGCCTTGGCGATCATTGGCGGGGTCTCAGCACCACTGCTCTTCGTTGCCTTCGCCTACGTTCAGTGGTTTCGCCTAATTTTGTTCGGACTCGTATTCGTAATCGGAGTCCTCGTTGGCCTCGAGTTGCCACTGTTGATGCGAATCTTGAAAGAACATTTGGACTTCAGCGATCTTGTCTCTCGCGTGCTGACCTTCGATTACATCGGGGCACTTCTGGCCTCCCTGCTGTTCCCGATTTTGTTAGTCCCCTACCTAGGACTGGTCCGAACGTCACTTGTCTTTGGGATTCTGAATGCCTTGGTTGGGCTTTGGGGCACCTATCTGCTGCGACCTCTGCTGACTCAGCGGGGAATCGGCGGTCTGCGTGGCCGCGCCATTCTAGCGATCGGCTTCCTCATGATCGGGATCATCAAGGCAGACTCGCTAACGACGTGGGCGGAGGAAAACATGCTTTCCAATCCCATCGTTTACGCCCAGCAAACCTCGTTTCAACGGATCGTTGTCACGCAGAACAATCGTGGCTTTCAACTCCACCTCAACGGCCATCTTCAGTTCAATTCAGCCGACGAGTACCGATACCACGAAGCACTCGCCCATCCTCCGCTTTCCGCAGCAGAGAATCCAACCGATGTCCTTGTCCTGGGCGGCGGGGACGGCCTGGCCGTTCGTGAGATTTTGAAACATCCGACAGTGCAATCGGTCACTTTGGTTGACATTGATCCAGCGATCACGGACTTGGCAACGAACCTGCCAATTCTAAGGAACCTGAATCAAGACGCTCTGCACGATTCGCGCGTCACCGTCGTCAATCGCGATGCTTTCGCCTGGATCAGCGAAGCCGGCAAACGCTTCGATTGCGTTGTGATCGACTTTCCAGATCCCGGCTCGTACTCAATCGGCAAGCTCTATTCGACACACTTCTTTCGAATGCTTCGGACCCGGGTGACCGACGACGCGATGCTTAGCATTCAGTGCACGTCTCCCTTGGTCGCACCAAAGTCCTATTGGTGCATTATCAGAACGCTGGAGTCGGCCGGATTCGCCGCAAAGCCGTATCGCGTGTCGGTGCCGACCTTCGGCGTGTGGGGATTTGCGCTCGCCAGTCCAACGCCAGTGAAACTCATCGAGAATCTGCGACTCGCACAACTCGACGGCGAACTCCGATTTCTGAATGACGCCGTGATGACGGACTTGTTCGACTTGCCAGAGGACATGGTTCCAATTGATTCAGACCTCAACCGTTTGAATGATCAAGTGCTGGTGCGATACTACGAGCAAGAGTGGGGCGGTAGGAACTAACATGCTCAACCGCCGTGAATTGCTAACCGCCATGCTGGGTTCGCAGATCGTGACGCTGGCAGGTTGTTCGCAGCGAGCCTTGCCCGCGGAGGGCGAACTCCTGGCTCCGAATTTCGAGGTTGGCCACCGAATCCGAGACCGCAACTCGTGGCCAAAGCCCGCTTTGACAAAGAAAGTAGACGTGGTGGTGGTCGGTGGTGGAATCGCAGGACTTTCCGCCGCCTGGCGTCTTCAAGATTCCGGCTTAGAGGACTTTCTGGTCCTTGAAATCGACGACACCGCCGGTGGAACCGCACGATCAGGCACAAGCGGTCACTTTGCTTACCCTTGGGGAGCCCACTACCTGCCAACCCCCATGGCAGAGAACGAAGACTTGGTGCAACTGCTGCAGGAGATGCAGATGCTCGATCAAGTCCTTGACGATGGTACGCCGATCGTGAAGGAGCAGCATCTTTGCCGCGATCCTGAAGAACGCGTTTTCTTTCAGGGCAGCTGGCACGAAGGCTTGTATCCATTCGCCGGCGCGAGCGACTCGGACCTCGAACAACTGAACGACTTTCGCGGCGAAATTGATCGCTGGGTATCGGGTCGAGATCAAGCTGGCCGTCGGCTCTTCGCCATTCCAATCGCTGCGAGATCCGACAATGCGCAAGTCATGAACTTAGATCAGCTCACGATGTCAATGTGGATGGAGCAACAAGGTTTCCATTCACCGCGACTTCGCTGGCTAGTCGACTACTCCTGCCGAGATGACTATGGATTGAGCATCGAACAAACAAGTGCCTGGGCAGGTCTGTTCTATTTTGCCTCCCGCATCTCAAAGCCTGGCCAGGATTCTCAGGCCGTGATCACGTGGCCCGAAGGCAACGGTCGCATCGTCAAACATCTAGCGCAGACATGTGGCGATCGACTGCAGACCGGACAAGCGGTCATCGAAATCAGCCAAGAACAAGACACCGTCAGCCTGCTGGTTTTTGACACCGGCTCACTGCAGGTTCAGCGCATCGAATGCAAACACGCGATCTTCGCGGCACCACAATTCCTCGTACCTCATGTCATCCGCGGGCTGGACCAAGCACGCATCAACACATCCGCTCAATTTCAATACGGATCCTGGATGGTGGCCAATGCGCACCTGAAGAATCGCCCGGCTGACAACGGGTTTCCGATGAGCTGGGACAACGTGATTCATGGTAGCCAATCACTCGGTTACGTCACATCAACGCATCAATCGGGAATCGATCATGGGCCGACCGTTTTGACTTGGTACTACCCGTTCACAGAACGCAATCCAAAACTGACTCGTCAACAGTTACTCACACTCGACTGGTCCGCTTGGGCAGATCTCGTGCTGACCGACCTTGCAGTCCCACATCCTGAAATCCATGGGCTGGTCACACGACTTGATGTCATGCGGTGGGGACACGCGATGGTCCAACCACGCGTTGGCTTCGTTTCCAGTCAAGCTCTTGAGGATGCTGCTGCTCCGGCTGGCCGCATACACTTTGCGGGTACGGATCTGAGTGGGATCGCGTTGCTGGAAGAAGCGTTCCATCATGGTGTTCGAGCCGCCAATGAAGTCCTGATCAGTGTCGCCTAACGCGGCAATGCGTTGCAGAGAATTGCCTTGCCGACTTTAGCTACCGAATCGCCTCGCAAAACCCCTTGGCTGTTTTCGCCTTGGGTCGACCTCTGTACGTTTCTTGGCAGTGCGGTCCTCGCATTGCTGCTTCTGCTGGTTGGCTACTTCTTGGGCTGGCTTGAGAGTGACACGCCCGAGTGGATGTGGATCATCGCGATCTTGATGGTTGATGTCGCACATGTGTATGCCACTGGATTCCGAGTCTACTTTGATCGAACTGAATTGCGCAAGCGACCTTGGCTCTACGGACTGACGCCGCTGTTGGCTTTTGCCATTGGTCTGGCTGTTTACTCCGAAAGCGCGACGGTTTTCTGGCGGATCCTGGCCTACCTCGCCGTCTTCCATTTCGTCCGTCAGCAGTACGGCTGGGTTGCCCTGTATCGATCGAGAGCAAAGGAAACTGACCGAACAGGATGGTGGATCGATTCAACTGCGATCTACTTGGCGACCATCTATCCACTCGTGCATTGGCACTGCCATCTACCACGCCATTTCTACTGGTTCCTGCGAGGTGATTTTGCGAGTCTACCGAGCCTCGCAGAGCAACTGCTGCAACCAATTTACTGGATCGCGCTGAGCGTGTACTTCGTTCGATCCGCCTATCGTGGGATCGTCGATCACGAATTCAACCCTGGAAAAGACGTGGTGGTTTTCACCACAGCGGTGTGTTGGTATGTAGGCATCGTCACCTTCAACTCTGACTTTGCATTCACGGTCACGAACGTGATCATTCATGGCATCCCGTACATGGTGCTGGTTTACTGGTACGGCTCGAAAGACCAGCCTGCCTCGCCCAAAACTCATGCTCGACGAATTGCCGCGTTCCTGGGAATCGTTTGGCTGCTGGCCTACTTCGAGGAGTTGCTCTGGGACGTTGGCCTCTGGCACGAACGTGGCTGGTTGTTTGGAATGGCTTGGGACTTGGGAGCCCTTGAGTTGCTCTTGGTCCCGCTGCTAGCCGTTCCACAAATCACTCATTACGTGCTAGACGGATTCATCTGGCGGCGCAGTAGCAACGCCGATTTCTCGAACATGATTGCGAGCGAGCTGAAACCTTCAGCCTAACGTTCGCCGGCAATCGTTTGCGAGATGTTGTAAGAATGATCGCGAACTCGAGCAAATGCGTTGAGTACGGCCAAGTAAGCGACGGTTACCAATGGAGCCATGTTTCCACCGCTCAAGTCTTCCAAGTGCTTTCGCCGTAACCGTTTGATTTCGTCGCGTATTCTCTTCGAATTCTGTTCTGTGCTCATGAGCACGTTGCTATTTTTCTGAGCAAGCCCCTGGTTGATGGCCTCAATGTATTCCGACGTCAGCTCGCAAAGCATCACGATGTCCGCTTGCTGCTGCTTCGTAAAGCGGTGGCCATCACGGCGCAGCTTTCGGTCGAACTTCTCGAGGTTCGTGATGTAATCGCTAACGGACTCATACTCGTCGGCCAATCTCAGCTGATGCCGTGCCTCATCTGCGACGGCATGTGGAATATTGCCAGACAACAGATGTGTCACAAAGACAGAGATTTCGTCTTCGATCGAATCGAGCACCTGCTCACGTTTGCGGAGCCGGTCTCGAACCGCCTGGTGCGGCTCATCACCCATGATCAGTTCCGACAGCCAACCCAGCATTTTGGTACAGCCGTCGCCCATTCGCTCCAATTCCTTCTGCGACTGCTCAATCGCAAGCAATGGAGTCTCCAACATACGAATGTCCAGATCCGTTAGCCGCGGCTTCTCCTTGAAGTCCTTTGCCGGCACGAGCCATTGCAAGAAGCGCACGAAGATGCCAACGAACGGCAGAAACAGAAGCGTATTTGTGATATTGAATATCGTATGTGTCGCGGCGATCGCCACCGTTCGATTCGGGAACGTCTCGACTGGCCCCGTCGAACTTTCCGCCATCACCAACGCGTTCACGTCGACGTCCACGACGGTGGGCACCAATTGAACGTACCACTGGAATATCGCGGTGATCCAAAGCACGCCCAAAATATTGAAGATGACATGAAAGTAGGCTGCCCTGCGAGCATTGGTCGTCGCACCCAAGGACGCTAAGAACGCAGTGATTGTCGTGCCGATGTTCTCACCCAACACCAAGGCTGCAGCGGTCTCAAACGAGATCACCCCTGAGCTAGCCAGTGAGATCGTGATTCCCAGGGTCGCAGAGGAAGACTGAACCATCGTCGTCAGAATGCAGCCCACCATCGCGCACTTTAAAACTCCCAAGTAATTGTCTGCTTGGAAA
>JBGCGI010000305.1:0-25541 GCA_045110715.1 Rubripirellula sp. | reverse complement strand
CGACACATCTGAGTTAGCCGCTATGTATCCCCGCCAGGCCGTCCGCCCCCTATTCTTTGTAATGGTCCGGCGACCCCCCGGCTCTCCCTTCTTGCCCAGCACGCCGCTCTCCCGCTAAGTCGCTGACGCTCCTTGGTCCGGCCTACAGAAGCCATGACGCCGGCAAGCAGCTTACTTGACCAGTGCCTCGTTGCTGTTCCATTCCAACGGGATGGATCCATCGGCTCGAGCGGTCATTTGCTGTAAGACCTGTTGATCCATGGATTCGCTGCGGAACTGATACTCACCGCCGCCAGTCAGCATGTAGACGCCACCGGGATGATCGCTGGCGAAGCCGCCGACATAGGTCGTGTCGACCTCGTTGCCAGCGTTTTGTGGGCCACGCACACGGGCTCTTTCTGCATTGATCTTGTGGCCGCCATTTCGCAAGCTAGACCGAGTGCCACTGATCCAGCCCAAGTCCTCCTCGAATCGACTGAGCTTCTCACCGACGAAAAAAGTATGCGCCAATCCGTCGGTAACATCTGCATCGGAGATCGGCAGGTTCAAGCGAAACACACCGTCGTTGGCTTCGGCGATCGGTGTTTCTTCGGAACCGTGAATCCCCGCATAACAGCTTGAATTCTGGCGCATGTTGCTGGCCGAGGGGCACTGCAACATCGGCAATCGCAGTTGGCGAACAGCATCATTCGCATCCGCGTAAACGCTTACACTGCGATCAGTCGCGTCGTAGACCGTGGCGGCATCCATCATCGGCAGCAACCCCGAGATCCAGTTGTGATGGTAGCCTGTGGGTGCACTTTCGATCGCAGCCACATCGTCCAGCGTTCCAATCGGATAGTGTTGATTTCGAATCGAATAGGCCGATAGCGCTAGCGAAAGTGAAACCATGTTCTGCTCACAATTGCTACGCCGCGAGAGTTCTCGCATGTTTTGCATGGCGGGAACGGACATGCCGACCAACACGCCGATGATGGCAATCACGACCAATAATTCCACCAAAGTGAAACCCGATCGAACCGGACGCGGGCGTGCTGCGTTGCTTTTGTTTTTCATCAGTTCGCTCTATTCACTTTGCACTTCAGTTTGGAATGGTCGTTTCATTTGATCGACCACTTGGTCACCACGATGCCAACTGGCAGTGGCGAAATTGTTTGTTCGGTCAATTTTTACTTGGACAAATTCTTGTGCGTCGCCGATCTGCCCGACGGGCAATCGCAGAGCCGTTGTTTGTTCACTCGTTTGCCAAGCGGCCTCCACTGCAGCGATCATCATGCGAGCTCGCAGTCGCGTCTTCTCTGCGCCGCGATCCGCCACTTCACGCTGGATCAACGACTTAGTCGCTCCTACCACCACCAGCAAGAGAATCACCACCAGCATCAGGAAGGCAGCTCCTGTTCGACGTCCTCCGCTCATCGGCTCACCTCAATCACCCAAGGCATTGTCCCATGATCACGCAGCAGCAAAGTTACCATTTCGTCGGATGCTTCAACACGCGGGCTGAAGCGATCGGAAAACTCGAACCGTTCGATCGCCAGACGCTGATTGTTTTGCATCACCAACCGCTGAATCGAAAAGGTCTGCTGGTTCCAGTCATAACTGATCTGTTTCGAATCTGAATCCTTGGTCTGTTTGCCAAGCAGTTCCAGCGGCCATCCACCATCTCGCAATTTCACGTCCTCCGATTGGCGCACGTCTTGGCGAAAAACCGCGGCCAAGCGTTCCACCGAAATCCGGTCCTGACGCTTGCGATTATTTTCTGCGCCGATATCGGTCACCCAACCCAAAATTTTGACCGCCGAAACCGCGACGACCAACAGAACGGCCAGGGTTCCAATCACCTCGGGCAAGGTGATGCCTCGTCGGGACTGAGATCGGTGAGAGAATTCGTGTCGATTCATTCGGAATCCTCCTGTTCGCCGTCGTTGCTTGTTTCGTCTGCATTCTTCTCGTTTTTCAAGTCGGTTCCCATTCGCCAATCATGCAGAGTCACACCAACGTTGGCTTGGAAACGGGCAGTGACTTCAAGGTGGAGTCCCTCTTCAGTATCGGATTGGAATGAGTCGGCGGTGACATCGACTTGACAGTTCGCTCGTTCGGCGACTTCGGCAGCCAGTTGATTGGTTTGATCTTTCAGGTCCTCAACGGGCAAGGCTCTCAAACGCTCGATGGTGTTTTCAGCAGCCAGCGTGAGCGCGAGTCGCTGATCGGCCTGCAGATTCAGGTCCGCCGAACTTCTCGCCAGCTTTGACAAGGCGATCGTCGCTGTTGCCAACAGCATCACAACGATCGCCACCTCGACGACGAGGCTGCCCATTCGCGCTCTCGGAACTTTTCGCAGCTTGTTGTTATGCCAGACCATCGACGATCCTCATCAAAATTCCAAACACACCATAGGTGAACGCCATCACGGCTGCTCCCATCAATACGATCAAGCAGGGAAAGAATACCGCCATCATCCAACGCAAGTTTGCACGTGCATCACGAACGTCCTGATCGGCGATCGTGCGCAGCAGTCCAACCTTCCTCTCAGGAGTCGCATCCTTGAGCCAAACGACATCTTCTTTGTCAATCCAGCCAGCCTCATGCACTGCGTAAACCGGATCGACACCTCGGTGAATCTTTCGGATCGCCTGCTCCAGGAACGCCCGCTGAGTGTTATCAATCGCGACCGTGCGAGCGACTTCGAGGGCGCGAGTCATTGACCAACCCGCCTCGATTGCGTCGGCAAGTCCATGCAAGGTTTCCGAGCGACGCTCGGCCTGGCGCGGCAGGGAAGGCACCCAGCGTGGCAACCGCAACCCAAACAAATGCCCTCGATTCAGCAGCGGCAGCAGAAAAACGATCACAAACGCGATCAGGCACAAAATAGAAACCGCCGGGATCAGGCTGAACAACGGACGGTAAGGCATTCGATTCGAGAAGAACTCTTCAAACATCGCCTCGAAGGTCGGCAAGATGAACACTCGCATGAAGCCCAGCATCACACAGGTCATCATCGCGGTCACCGTCAGGTAGACAAACTGACCATACGCGGGCATCACGCCCTCACTGGACCAAAGGTCAAAGTCACTGTGATGCGTCTTGATTTTGGCGGACTCGCTCCGAGGCGACTGAAGAGCGACCGCGGTTTGCAGTTGCAGTGGAACTCGGGCGCGACCCGCAGCCTCGACTGGATCCTCGCCCGTCATCAATCGACGAGCATATTCGTAGCACGGGCCGCTGAGCGATCCCGAGCGAGAGAACGCCAAGGCGACTTTGGCAATCGCGCCTTCGTGTTGGCACACGGCGCGAACCGCTGAATTAAAAGTACGGACCGAGTTGCGATACCGACGCGCGGACAAATCTGCGATCGCAAACAAAAGCAGGATCGCCAATAGGCAACTGACCAGCGATGGCAGCACCAAACCAAATACGATCAGCACTCCGATGACAGCGATCACCCAAAACAGAATTCGAATCGGCCGGTTCATGTCAGCCCCCCTATCATTTGAGCGACTGCTCGCCACATCCATCCCAACGTCGCTGAGATGGAAATCCAGATCAGAATGCCAGAGACGATGGTGGCAATGGTTGGTGCCGCTTGTGTCAAAAGAGTCAAACGCCGGGTTGCCAATTCAAAGAAATGGTCGGCCGCGATGCCCCATTGTTGCTGAGGCTCTGATTCTGTGGCATCAATCATCAGCTCCAACATCGCGATGTCACCTCGAGCACCGGGGGTCGCCTTTACTCCTGGTCCACCACTTTCAATGCGGGCTGCGGACGCGTTGAGCCAATTGCGACTGACATTGCTGCTGACCGCACTGGCAGCGGTGCGATAGGCTTCTGGGTACGTGCAACCGCCAGCCAGCAACCGGGTCATTGCATCACTGGCTGAGGACCAATCAAGTGCCGCAAACGCTTTGCTGAAACCGGGAATTCGGCCGGTGATCCAACAGATCAGCCCCGTGAGAACCAGAGCGATGGCAATCGTCACCAATGCAACAGGCACGACGTAAACCCCGATGGGTGACTGAAAGTTGTTCCGCCCCCAAAATTCAGACGTGGTGCCGAAGAGTTCTTTCATGTCCAAGGCCATGCCGATCGCCACGTAGCTGCCCACGATCGCAGCGACGGACATCATCATCCATGCGCCCGCAGCACACCATCGAGCCCGACGACGAATGGCCGCTCGCCGCTGCTGAGCGTCGAGCCACTCCACAACCGAGGCAGATGAGTTGTCGCCAATTTCCACCAGTCTCCGTGCAACGGGATCGAGTTTCGCGACTTCGGATTCAGAACGTGACTGCGCTACCATTGGGCCACCTGTTGGTACACCGGACCGACCACCCAATAGGCGTAAACCAGAGTCAAGCCACCGCCAACCAGGATCATTGCGAACCGTGGCAGCAACCGCGACCAGAAGTAGCGATTCGCTCGCGCCTTTTCAGCGTGGATTGCCCCCAAGTATCGCAAACGAGCGACCAGTGAATCTCCATCGGAAAGGTCCAAGCCCGCCAGTTCGTTGGGTGCGGATGCTTTCGACAATATCGCTTTCACACTCGGAGACTGCAGTGTTGGCGATTCTAAATTGCTCAATTCCGAAACGCCGGAGAGTTTGGCCGAGAGTGTGATCGCCGTGTCCTCCGGGACGTCGCTCAAGAATTGATCTGCCAGGCTGTTGCAAAACAGCGACACTCTCGCGTCACGATGGAAATGATCTCGACCAGAGATCCAAAGCAAACCAAACAGGGCAACCGACAGCCCGACCACAGGGATCAGCCAACTTGTTTGCAGTAAAACGGCCGTTTGGTAAACCCATTCTGCCCACTCGAACGAACGACCTTGCATTCGTACAACCAACGGCCCCATCACAAATCTTGCGACGAGGTAACCGATCAGCAACAACACCCATGGGTAAAACCAAGCCAAGCGTGAATCGCTGGTCATCCCAGCCCGCTGACGCAGACGCCGAGCGACTCGATCAATCACCGCCGGGTCATTCGTTTGCTCGCAAGCTTCTACCGCGGCTACCGACTGAGCACTGGCTCGCGATGAAACAATCGCCATCGCTCGCGACGTCGACTCGCCTCTCTCCACCCCCTGACGGATCGCGCGAGCAGCACGAGCCACGGCGCCAAGACGACGGGTCTCCAATCGAGCCATCGATTCGCTGATCGGTATTCCCGATCGCATCGAGCTGGCGATCTCCTCAAGCAGGGATGCAACCTGAAGGTCCGAGAGCATGGAAATGGAACTCGCTGGGACGTCGCCGACAAATAGAAAAGCACTAGGTGTATCTACCTTATAGTACACCTAGGGCTCGTGCAACTGACGCTTGAAGCAGCCCCTCTGGCCGGCAGCACGAGCAGGCAACGAGCTCGAGTGAGCAGAGAAAACACGGCGTTTTACCGGGTCTTGGTGGGGCGTGGACCAGACGTGTCATGCCAGCAACGAATAACACTATGGAAGCCAACGAAACCCAACGGAGACCCAAAGATGAATTCTACACTTCGCCGCGCAATGTTCGACTCTGACAAATACGTGATCGAAATGGATTACGACGATGCCAAGGGCAACCGCACTCGCCGAGTCGTGAGCCCGATTCGATTCATGGGCAGCTATCGCTTTTTGGGTTTCTGCCTCTGTCGCGAACAGCCCCGACAATTCCAATTGTCACGCTGCAAGAACATTCGCCTGATTCCCGCCCCAGACGCATTGATGCCGATGCCAATCCAAACCGAAACCCGCGACACAGAATTGCTTGCCGTTTAAACACCCCACGCTTGAATCCGTACTTGATTCGTCGTTCTCTCTCTCTCTCGAACGACGAAAAGCCTGAGACGCCAAATTGGCATTCTCAAGCTGTTCGTGTACGAGGGTTGACTTCATCCGACGCGTTTCGGGCAACCCTCGTAGAGCCTCCGCCCTACGGAATACTGGTTGACCTATCGCGAAGGAAGTGGCCTTCGGCGGACAGGTTTGGGCGCGTTGCTGATGTCCAAATCGGACTCGTAGTTGATCGGGACAACATTCGCACCGGGACCGTCTGGAAGTGAATCAGGCGAAGGCAGCTGAATGCTGTTCGGTACGATCTGTGGACTCCCTTCGGTAGGTTGCGAGGGGACCATGCTTGGCACTTCTGGAATGCCGTTCATTGGCGAGAGCATTTCGTTGGGTGTGGATCCAATGTCACTGAGTGGCATGTCGTTGACTTCCACCGACTCGCGGTAAGGCTGGAGGTCCAAGCCCTGCAGGTCCATCGCATCGTGGGGTCCGTTCAGGATGACGCCTTCGGGTGGCAGTGCTTCTCCATAAGAAGATGTGGCACTCCCAATCACGTCACCGGCGGCACTTGGTTCTCTCACAGGTCCCTGGCGAACCACGCTTGGTCGGCTGACACCGTACTTGACTTTCTTGCCAGCACTACGTTCGCGAGCACGCTCCAAAGCGTCCCAGTAGGCCTTCTTGTTCCACGGTCCCTCTGCCAGCACGATGTTGCTGTTGGCCAGCATCGTGCCCTTGAGGTAGTCGATGTAGTTCAGCGATTTGTTGTACTCGCCGAGAGCTCGGTAGTACGCGATTTGAGCGTCCGCTCGACGCTGTTGACTTTGCAGCACGACGTTGACTTGAGCACGTCCGCCTTTGAACTCTGCCAAGCGAGCTTCGACTTCTGTCTCGTGAGCTTGCCATTGCTGGGCTCGTGTCTGAACAAGTTGGTAGTGAGTTGATGCCTTGGCAACGGCATCGGCAAGCTGACTGACCAGCAGCCGCTCTGCGTCTTGGATGAACGCCCGCGACTGGACGAGTCGGAATTGCGAGCCCCGAATTCGTGCACGCTCGCGTCGTCCGCCAATCGCTGGTGGAGTGATTTCGAGTCGGATCTGACCCTCGGTGTAGTTTCCTTCGGTCAGTTCGCCCAGTGAGCTGCTGCCTGGCGATGGGAAGTTCACATCACGGCGACTTGAAGGACCGAACGTGTCGCCGATACCAATCATGCGATACAGCAGGGACAGATTGACTTCAGGCAAGATTTGATTCTTGGCCGACATTTGCTCGAGTTCACGCTGCTTGATGATGGTGCGTGCGCGGCGAAGTTCAGGACTGAGATACAGCATCTGCACGACCGATTCATCCCAGTCGAACTCGGTTCGGGCCAGAGTTGGCTCCTCGATCGGACGAATCAAGCGACCATCGGTTGAAGCCAAGCCCAGCAGTTCACGCATCACTCGCTCAGAACCGTAGACGCCTGTGCGATCGTCGCCTGGCACGTTGGAACCCGCCAGTGCACCTTCCAGCTGAGCGCGGAAGGCATAGTACTGACCGTTCGATTGAGCAACATCTTGTTGCGTTCCGGTACCTGCATCGAGGTTCAGTTGGGCAAACTTGGCCGTCGCGATTGCACTATTGCGGCCGATGATGATGGTTGAAACGTTGCGGTAAGAGACATACAGATTCCAGTAGGCGACTTCGACGTCACGAACCAAGTTGCGAACTTGGACTTCAAAATCCGTGATCGCGATGTCTTCATTCAAGCTAGCCAAAACAACGGGAATTCGGTTGATCAACGTGCCACGATTCCGCATCAATGGATGCTGGATCTCAGCTTCCAAGATCGTCGTGTAATCACTGCTGACGATTCGGCCGGCTCCACCTAGGTTGTTGATGGTCGCGGGTAGGTTGTTTCTTGAGTAGCTGACTTGCTCGCGGAAGGTCGCGATGCCGCCGGTTGCGAATCGCTTGCTCAACGCGGCTTGTTGTGTGATGTCCGTTCCTTCGGCCTGCGAAACCGAGACTTGGCTGGCACCCGAGTTTCGTGGACGGTCAGTCGTGCTGAAGTTCAAGAAGCCGCTGGCCTGTGCATCAAACTCGGCCAAAGCATCTTCCACGCCACCGACCTGATTGGCTCGCAACACGCCTCGTGGAAGCGTTCGATTGCCGTTGCCGTCGATCGTCAGTGGGATCGACTGGGTGGTCGATTGCTGAATTCCAATGTCATAAATGCTGCCGAGCTGATCGGCACTTGCACTGGTGAACTGAGCAGCGACGTTCTGTCGGAACTCCGCGTTGCCACTGGTAGTGACAAAGAACTTGGCATTCTGAAGAGCGATCGAAACACACTCTTCCAAGCTCAGATCCCAAAACTGGTAATCGTGATTGCCGATTGTTAACGGAGCCTGGGCCTGGGTGGTTTCGGCGAGACTCTCAACCTCCACATCGGGATACTCAATCCGAGTGGCGGAATTCAAGTAGTACTGGAGATCCGGCGACTCGTTCAAAAAGAACGGTTGAGTCGGGGCGCATCCAGTCGCCAGCAGGATCGTTAAACCGAGCTGAAGATAAGCAGTGATTTTTAGCAATGAGCGGTTCATGCTCTTGGACTTCCGGTGTCGTGCCGCCGTGAAACACATCGCACCATTGCCGCACAACGCGTCATGATGTGTCTCCGTACGGGCCGATTGGTGGAAGCCCCCCACCGAGGTTCTCTTGCGGTCTGCCATCGGCAAACCAAACAAGGGACCCTCGCCCGATACATGTATCGGCTACCGGTTGCGCAAACTTTGACGGTTCTGCCAAAAATACTGAATCATCGATCCGCTTAGCGTCATCAAGAGACGCTGGCACCGCGATTCACCGCCAAATTGGATCCGTCTGAATCTTCAGACAACGCACTGCTTAGCTCTCGATCAGGCCTTCCACCATCAATGGTGGGAACTGTGCGGAGTCGGAAAGGTCCATCGAGTCAGCCTCATCGACGTGTGAGTCGATCGCCGGCTCTGCTTGCTCGGCAGCGGTTTGGCTGCGACGTGCTCCAATCCGAAGAGCTTCCCAAGGCTTGGGCGAGAAGTAATGAGTCACCATACGTGGGCTGTCGTTCTTGTAGTAACCCTTGTGCTGAGCATTGTGCCACGCCATGGCTTCTTGGCTGCTCGGCGCAATGTAATAGGCGATCTTGCCGGTCACATTGTGTGGGCGGTTGTACTTGCGGCGATGCGACATCCGCAGGTTGGTACCCAGCGGTGGAATCACATCAACACGAGGGCTGACAGGCTGACACTCACGCTCGGGATGATGTGCTTGGGCAGTCATTGCCAAGGCGAGCAACAGCATTGGTGAAACGAAGTAGCGCAGATTCGTCATGAGAGCGTGCCGTGAAACAAGAGTGTCTGAAAGGTGTGAAACGCGAACACCGCGATAACACAGACCTCATGCGACATCGCAGCTTCGGACAGTTCGCGCCCAAGGCACAGAAATAGAAGTTTGCGTTGTCAGCTTAGAGATGTTTTCGACATCCGAACCGACTGGCGTGACGCATTGCCTGCTCAAGCGGATTGTGCTGACTGCCTTGACCTTGTTGATCAGTGCCCAGTTAACAAGAGGCACTCTTGCGCTGGTCACGGATTTTGTCGTAGGTCGTGCGTGAAACTTCGCCAACGACTTCACCGGCAATCCAGATCCCGCCGGCAACGACCAGCCCCGCGGGGCCACCGCAAGCGCCGATCCCCAACGCCGTCGTCATTCCAACGGCACGCCCCGCGTGTTTGCGCCGCAGCGGATCACGAAGCCCCACGTGATGTCCACCCGCCTCAGTGATCCACTGCGCCGCGTCGGCAACCAGCATCCAAGGACTGGCACCGCGCATCACTCTCTTTACACCGCTCTTGGAGGCAATTCGAATCGTTCCAGCGGTGATCGCTTTCAAACTCGCCGCGCTCAATCGTTCGCAAGCGACCGATACTTGGCGACTCTCATCACGATCGATGACACACCAGCAAGCAAAATGTTCGCAGTTATCAAAAAGCAGGTGATATCCCTGCCGGCCAACTTGGCTGAGCGCGCGTTCAACAACCTGGTCTGCCGGCAAGGCATCTTGGTAGGCGATCACATGCAATCGATCACGACCTTGTCGCGAGATCAGCTCGATCGATGTGTGCTGAATTTGAAAATCACTGGAATCGGATCCCGGACCGGCAACTCCCCCATTTCCATCGGTGAAGTGCACCGCCGTGCCATCCCCCAAGTCAATTCCGTGATGTTGAAACGGAACCCCTTTGAGATGTCTCCAATCTAAAAAATGCTCGCCTTTGGCCAACCGATTTCTCCCTGTGTGCTTGCAATGCGTGGTGATTCGCGTCGTTCGAGCGAATCTTGGCAATGATTCGCTGACATTGTACGCGTCCAACTTCAAAGAGCCCTGCTATGAGCGGGGTTTACGCAGAAATCGGTTCAAAGGACTGGCGAATTTTGGCACAAAAGGAACAGGGCTGGCTTTCGAACCGCTAACTGTCCGTCTCATTTGAACGCGCAGGATCGGAAAGATTGGGTTCGATACAGCCTTGCAGGCAGCCTGCGATGGCAACGAACAGAAATGCCAACGAGGAGCCGGCAATCAAGTATCCGTAACAGATCGCGTACGCTTCGAAGTCGAACTTTCCTTCCAGACCGCCCCACTGGAGTTCGGCAAACGCCAATCCGACTGCCCCGACACCAGCACCCATGATGGCGGTCAGCAACAGGAACGCACCTGCCAAGCGATGGCGATGAAGCACCCCCAGCGCGACCGTCGCTGCAATCAGCGGTTGCAATAGCCAAGCCAAAACCAGAACCGACCAATACCGGAGCGGTTCAATCGGTGTGGAATATCGGATCGCCATCGCAAAGACGATCGCGACCATCGTCGTCAGCACCACGATATCGCCAATCCCAAATTGTCGACTCACGTCCTGGTCCAGGCGTCCAGCAGCGGACCAGCTCGGTACCTTCATCCAGAAAAAGAGAATACACTGCAGTAGCACGACACCACTCAAGTTGAGAGATTCTTCCAGCCACTGCGTTCCTTTCACTTCCGTCTGCACATCGACGCTGAGCCAAGCCAGGCATGCGACGGCGATGACGCGAACCAGCCAACGCAGATAACGATCCTTCACAACCGTCGCCAGCCAGCAAGCTGCGGACGCCAGTCCGTAGATCACTCCTGAAAACCAAAGCGACAAGGCCAGCAGGCTGGTGAACCGACCTTCTGTCGAAATCAGTTCTTCGCCAGCGAGACTTTGATGCTTACGATAGATTAGCCAAATTGAAATTCCCAACACGCACAGCATCCCAATAGCCCAAGGGCCAAAGCGTGGCGTGACATACTTCGATGATGTCGCTTGTGGGCTGGTTTCAGTCTGCGTCATAACCTTGGTCAACTCATGGACAACGTTCCCTCACCATAACACCTCGCAAAGATCACGTCGCTGTCATCATGGAAGGTACTACTGAACCGTTGATCGTTGTCATCGGGCATCCAATCGCTGGCAACCCATCTCAGTTCGCGATGGAGCGCGCCCTGCACGCGATGGACCTCGATTGGCGAGTGCTGTCGTTCGATGTCGATCCGAAGGATGTGGGCACGGCATTGGATGGATTCGCAGTGACAGGAATCGTGGGCGTCTTGGTCGACCCATCGGTGGCCGATGCAGCAGCAGATTGGTCATCGCTTCGACTAGCACGCCCAGAGGCTGAAGAGCCTGACTCGGCTGTGAAGTCGGATGCCTCGCATGTCGAAGTCAAGGCAGACGCCACGGCCAATCCTGACTCAACGAATCCCTCAACCGAATCGTCATCGGGTTCATCGTCATCGGGTTCATCAACGGAGCAGGAGCACGATTCCCCGTCAGCGGATTCCGAGTCGCAGGCGCCTCCGCAAAGCGTGGACTGCCTTTCTCGGAACGAGGAAAGAGAGTTTACTGCCAGTCATCAAGCCACGACTTGGCTCGATGAACAGGTTGCCTCGCACCCGGGCGATCGACGAATCTGGTTGGGAGACCTGTTGCGGCATCCGATTTCGCAGCAGCGATTGGACGAACAGGTTCCGGCTCCCCCAAGTTTGCAGCAGATCGAGACCGCCGATGTGATCGTGATCGGAGACAGCGAAAGCGATTCATTGGATCTGGAAATCGAGGACTGGCCGGCGAACGACGGCAGCACCTTGGTTGTCAATTGCAGTGGCGATTCATCGATCGAATCGGATTGTCGGGAACGGGGCTACCGCGTCTTGTCCGCAGATGACATTCGAATCGCTACACTACAGCGATGCCTTCTGTGTTGGACCGGCCAGGAACCTCAAACGGACCTGATCCGCGACGCGATCGAAGAATACCTTGGGGTTTGAGAGATGATTGGAATGCCGGAGGGAGCGGGTTGAGCAGCAACAATTCACCTTTGATTTTGCGCGACGATCGGATCGTCAAAACCATCGACCAACTTCAGCTTCGAATTCAGGATCGCTTTCCGGATGGAGGTCTCTCGCAACTCTGCGTCCAACTGGGCGAAGTCGCGCGGCACGCCTCTCAGCGATCGGATTGGATCAGCAATCCCATCAAATCGATCCGAATCGCCGGCTACACGATCGCCCTGATTCTCGTCATCGTGTTCGTAGGCTTGGTGGGCTATGCATTGCTGCATTCGAAATCCGAACCGCTGAGCTTCATCGACTTGGTCTCTGCCGTCGACGCAGGTTTGAACGTGGTCATCCTGTTTGGGTTGGCGATCTACTTTTTGATCAACTTGGAAAAGCGGATCAAACGCCAACGAGCGATCGAAGCCGTCCACGAACTTCGCTCGATTGCTCACATCATCGACATGCATCAATTGACGAAGGACCCTGAACGTGTGCTGTCCCAGTGGTCAGGAACCGAGAACTCGCCGAAAACGAACATGACAGCGTTGCAACTGGGTCGGTACTTGGACTACTGCACCGAGATGCTCTCGTTGATCGGGAAGATTGCTTCGCTTTACGTCCAGCATTTCGATGACCCGGAAGCAGTCGCGGTGGTCGGTGAAGTCGAGCAGTTGAGCACGGGGCTGAGCCGAAAGATCTGGCAGAAGATCATGATTTTGAACCAAACCCGGGAACCGATGTCACCAACACCCGATCCATCGCCCGCCATTCCCCCACCTACTTCGCAAGGCGACGGAGCATGAGCGCGACCGCAACCAACGTTCGAAAGCGAGTCACCGCAGCAGCCCGGAAGCTGTGTAAAGATGTCGACGCGTTCGCTTTCGGTGAGCCTGTAACGCACATCTACAATCCGCTGAGCTATGCGTGGAAGTCGCACCAAAAATACTTGGCGAAGCTGCCGGACACGGGAACTCGCGTGGTATTTTTGGGGATGAATCCAGGGCCATGGGGCATGGCGCAGACAGGCGTGCCGTTTGGCGAAATTGCAGCCGTACGAGATTGGATGGGGATCGATTGCCCTGTCTCGCGTCCGGACAATGAGCATCCCAAACGGCCAGTGGAAGGATTCGACTGCGAGCGTAGTGAAGTCAGTGGCCGTCGGCTTTGGGGGTTGTTCCAAGAAAAGTTCGGCACCGCCGACGCATTCTTTGCCGAGCACTTTGTCACGAACTATTGTCCGCTTGTGTTCATGGAAGAATCTGCCCGCAATCGAACTCCCGACAAACTGCCTGCGGTGGAACGCCAGCCCCTCGACGAAGCCTGTGATCGACACTTGAAGTCACTGCTAACGGCGTTGCAGCCAGAGCACGTGGTGGGAGTGGGAGTCTACGCCGAAACCTGTTTGAAGCGAGTGCTGGAAAGCAACTGCTGCGAAGCAAAACTCAGCCGAATCCTGCACCCCAGTCCAGCTTCGCCGGCGGCCAACAAGGACTGGAGTGGAAAAGTCACACAGCAGCTCAAGGACGCGGGAATCTGGTGATGACAATTCACTCTCCTTCCTCGGGAGAGTCGAGCCAGGGAACCATGCATCGAGAGCGCGGCGCGGACGGTGGTGCTACCGAGGGCACAGAATCCACAGAGGTGCTTCGCCGTTTCGGTTCTCGGTGCTCTCCGTGTGCTCGGGGCAATTGCCTTCTTACCCCCCCTCCAGGGAGGCGAGATTCGTGAGCCTATAGTTGCTGGCTAGAAACGAACGAAACAGCGGCGTGATCTCGTCGGTTGCGGTGCGACTTCTTGGGTTGAATCCGGTAAGATACGAGCTGATGCCTATTCTTCTCATTCACCCCACGCAATCTCATCTCAGCCTTTACAGCGTTGTTGCGAAATAGTCGCTGCGATGATGAAATCGCCCTCATCTAAAACTTGCTTTGGTTCTCAATCGAGCGTTGATGCAAGACTCCACTCCTCTCGACAAGCGTTGACAGATGGACGCCGAAGACTTTCAAGCTCTGTACAAACTCGTTCGTGGCAACCGAGCAGCAACGGCAGTGACCGACGCGCGCGCTCTGTTCATGGAAAAGAAGCTGAGCGAGACGTTGGTCAAGATTTTGCACGCACAGGAAACGTTTGTTGAGAGTCGCTCGCGTCTGATCAGGCAGGACGTTGAAAAGCAGGTCGATCCAAAAGCGAAGGACGCGGATCACCAGATCAAGAAACTCAAACGCAAGCAGGAAAAGGTCCTGAACGCGGTCAAGAAGTTTGAGGAGATGATTCCGATTCTGCAAAAGCTGGCCAAACGCGAGCAGGAGAAACTGGCCAAGGAGTCGCCGAAGCCTGCCCCGGTTCGATCCGAACCGGCAGCCCAAGTCGCTGAGGCGGAATCGCCAGAGACGTCCGCCAGTTCCGAATCGGACGTTCTTCAAGTGATCGTCGCGAGACGCGCTCACGCCTCACAGGAATTCTTAGAAGCCTACGCGGCAGCAGACAGCGATCACCAATTCGAAGTCCTCGATCAGTGTTTTGGATTTCAAGAGATTCGTTCGGACGAGGACGTGCACGCCGACGCGCTGTATTACATTCGCACAGGCGACACCAGCTACTTGGTGTACACGCCTGAGACATCCGTAGAGATGGAGAAGAACGTTTCGCTTTGCCGGGCGATCGACGACAAGGCGGTCAAACCGTTTTCGCGAAAGGCGTTCTTGAAGCTGGGCCAGGATCGCAAGATGGTTCTGCTGACGCTGAAAGAGGCGCCCGAAGATCACGACGACAACGCCGAGACCAGCCAATCGGACCCGGCGACGCATGACACCACGCTCAAGGATTCTGCCGAGGAGGATACCGACTCGATCCCAAAGGCCATCATCGACATGGCGGCGTTCAGCCAGCTGATGAGTGCGGCCCAGCGGACTCAGATTCTTCCGGGCGCAGACCAGATTGCTCACGTGCGGGACCGCGAATTTCGGTTGGGGAAATTCGACATGGCATTTCAGGCAATCGACTCGATGTTTTCCCGATTCAATGCGGCGGCCGGTCAGCGTTTGCAGCGACTGCAGCGTGAGGACAACGACATTGCCTCAGGCCGGATCAAGATTTCGGGCAAGGAATTATTGGCCAAACGCAATCGAGATCGCTCGCAGACGCAGGAAATCGATCGCACTCAGCGTCGTTTTCAGGTGGTCCTGGAGGGACTGCGAGTGCTGAAGAACAATCAACCCACTGACGAAACGAAGCAAACTTCGTGAGTGTTATGGGATTGGCGGGCCAGATAGCGGCGAATAACTGCATTGATTTGGCAAAATCTTCCACTTGAGGCTGCGATTGCCGTTGACGATTCGGCTCGTGTTCGCCACATTCTTTTCCTCACGGGTTTTCCGTGAACGTGGGAGAGGTTGCCGTCGACAGGTTCGTGATCTGTTGAGTCAGGTGATTTCGCCAAAACCACCCGACATATTTTTGGAAGTCGTGACCCAATGGGTAAGAAATCTAAGCGTTATCGCGCTTCTATCGAAAAGCAACCCAAGAATCCACTGGCGTTGCCCGAAGCTGTCGAAGCTCTCAAAAAATACGATTCGACCAAGTTTGATCAAACCGTCGAAATCCACATGCGTTTGGGTGTTGATCCAAACCAAGCAGACCAAATCATTCGCGGAAGTCTCGTGCTTCCTAACGGCATCGGCAAGACTCAACGAGTCGTCGTGTTCGCCAAGGGCGATGCGGCCAAGGCAGCTGAAGAGGCTGGTGCAGATGAAGTTGGCCAGGAAGATCTGGCGAAGAAAATCAAAGATGGCTGGACAGACTTCGACGTTTGTATCGCAGCCCCTGACATGATGGGCCTGGTCGGACCACTTGGTCGCGTCCTTGGCCCAAGAGGCCTGATGCCTAGCCCGCGTGCTGGAACCGTCACACCGGATGTCGGCAAAGTCGTCGGCGAGTACAAGGCTGGTAAGGTTGAATTCCGAAATGACAAAGGCGGAAACGTCCACGCAATGGTCGGAAAGATGAGCTTTGAAAGTCCGAAGCTTGTCGAAAACATCACCGCATTCTTGAATTTCATTGAAGGGCTACGGCCACAAACCATCAAAGGCGCCTATGTGCGAGGCGTTGCGATTTGCGGGACCATGAGCCCTAGTGTTCGTGTAACCCACTAAAACCCTTATTTGAATCCATCACCGATCATGTCTTGATCGATTCGATCATACGAAGTGAACCTGACCGATGAGTAAGTACGTCAAACAACTGGTGACACGCGACATTCAACGTCGACTCGAAGGAGTTGAGGATGCAGTGCTGTGCAGTTACATAGGGATGGACGCCAACACAACGAACGAGCTTCGTGGCGAACTTGACAAAAAAGACATCAAAATGATGGTCGTCAAGAATTCGTTGGCTCGACGAGCGACCGAAGGATCGCAGCTACACCCAGCGTTTGAAGGAACGACGGGCCAAGTGGCTGTTTGCTGGGGATCGACTGATTTCGTTTCACTTGTGAAAGAATTGGTTGCCCTGGACAAGGATGCCGAAAAGTTTGGCAAGTTCGTCGCCAATGGTGGCGTCATGGATGGCGAGAAACTTGATGCAGATGGCCTGAAGGCGGTCAGCAAATGGCCCAGCCGTTCAGAACAGATCTCGCTGTTGGTCGGGCAAATTCTCGGACCTGGATCGCAACTTTCTGGTGCGATGCTTGGACCGGGCAAAATGCTCAACAGCCAGCTTAAGAAGAAAGGTGAAGGCGACGAATAGTCTCCCTTCCAAACAATATTCCCGTTAACCAAATCACAAAAAACTGTTTTTGAGGTATTTGAAAGATGTCTGACGAAACCGCCGTCGCCGAATTTAGTGCTGACACCAAGTCAATGGGCGATAAGATCGCTGAACTGACGCTAAAGCAAGCGAAAGAACTAAGCGACTACCTAAAAGAAGAGCACGGTATTGAGCCAGCCTCTGGTGGTGGAGCCGTCATGGTTGCTGCTGCTGATGGTGGCGGAGATGCAGCTGTTGAGCAAACTGAGTTCGACGTTGTCTTGACTGGATTTGGCGACAAGAAGCTCAACGTCGTCAAGGTTGTCAAGAACCTGACTGGCGCCTCGCTGATGGAAGCCAAGAAGATGGTCGAAGGCTGCCCTGCAACCCTCAAGGAAGGCATCTCGAAAGAAGACGCCGAGAAGGTCAAAGCAGAGATCGAAGAAGCTGGTGGTGCGGTAGAACTCAAGTAGTTCACCCCCCGCGATCTTTCAACGAATCAAAAAGCCCCGCTGCACAGCAGCGGGGCTTTCGTTGTTGCTTGATCCAAACTCGACGAGCCTACCGAAAGAACGGCAGGGCGGGCACCGTCGCGATTCCCGTCCCACTGCTGATTGGCGGCAGTGCTTGACCGCGAACACGTGGTGCTGCACGGTATAGATCCGTTGCTCGCATCCCACCTTGCTGACGGGTTCTTGGCGGCGGATCGCTCGTCAGGCGACCCAGGTTCGTTGCAGCAACCTGAGTGGGCGATGCAAAGCTTTGACGTGAATTCATCGGTGCCACGGGGGCGCCAGCTGGCAATGGACGCAAACGCGAGGCAACTGCGGCAGGCAGATTCGACTGTGGCTGTGCGGATCGCTGCGGGACGTGCCCGACCACTTGATAGTCGACCTTTTGATCTCGCTGCATCCGAACAACACGAGTTGGAACATCCACCGAACGTTTTTCGGCGACCCATTCGGTCCGAGAGTTCGTCCGCTGGACCACTTCGCTGCGAGCTTCCCAGTGGGTCGACGGAGTGTGGTGATAGGCAACGGTTGGCTGCCGAAACGGGTTCCAGCGCCCGTGAAGCTTGGGCTCCCATTTGTACTCAACGACGGGCGTGTAGACCGTCCGAGACTCAGGCCTGGTCTCCGAAACCGTTTGAGGCCGATAAACGGTTTGCTCCCGTTTTTCGATCTTTGTTTCGACGACGGGACGTTCAACGGTTCTGGTCACTGGCCGGTAAATGATTCCCGTGTCGGGATCCGTTACGAGGCCTGCTCCGGTTTGCGCGTTGACATTCGTGCAAAGCATCGCAGCCGAAATGGCTGTCGTCGCTAAAGCACAGTCGACAACCCGCGAAAAGATCCGAGCGATCATGGCAATCTTCGCCTTGGTTCGGACAAGCGGTTGTAAATGACAAACAGAAGTGATCGAATCTAAGAAGTCGTATCGGCCGCAAAATCACTATCTGACTCAGAATGAATTTCGGTCCATTTGTCCGCAGAAGCTGAGAGAAAATCAATGGTCGACAACGAATTGTTAGGAATGCTGCGTTGTCCAATTGACGGCAAACCATTGGAAATAGCGTCAGAAACGCTCATCGAGCAGGTCAACACCGAGATCGCCAACGGCCTGGCCAGAGATCGCCAAGACCAGAGAGTTTCACAGCCCATCGAGTCCGGCCTGATCGGCGGACAGGGAAAGTGGCTGTACCCGATCCGTAAGTCGATCCCAACATTGATCGCTGGAGAAGCGATCGCCGTTTAGCCAGCTTGGGTCGACTCCGACAGGACAAAAGGATCGACGAGATCAGAAGCCGGGTCTTCTTTCCCGGCGGCATCCGATCGAGTCTTCGCCGGGGCTCAACTTGAACCAGAGCACTGGCCCAAGTTGATCCGCTGTATCGCGCTAAGCCGCTTGCTCGCGAGACTTCGTCATCAGGGACACAACAATCAGCGTCAAGAACGCGAGTGGAATGGTGACAATTCCAGGCTGGCTGAATGGTGCGATCGCATCCGCTGGGTCCCAGCCGTAAACCGACTTGTAGGTATCCGCGGACAGCAAAATCCACCCCAAAGAGCTGACCATCCCCACCAAAATGCTCCAGATGATCCCTTCTTTGGTCGTGCCTTTCCAGAACAACAACATCACCAAAGCAGGCAGGTTCGAGCTGGCAGCCACGCTGAAGGCCCAGCCGACCAAGTAGCCCACGTTCAATTCCTTGAACAGGATTCCCAACACGATCGCGATTGCCCCCACGACCACGGCAGCAACCTTAGCCACGCGAACTTGGCTCTGACCAGACATCTCCACTCCAAAGACACCACCCAGCAAATCGTGGGCAACGGCGCCGCTGCTGGCCAAAATCAAACCGCTCACCGTACCAAGCACTGTCGTGAAGGCGATCGCTGAAATCACCGCAAACAACCACGGCCGAACGCTCTTGGCCAACAAAGGCGCCGACATGTTCGTATCGGTCAAATCCAACGCACCGCTGGTCATCGCGCCCAGCCCCAGATACAGCGTCAGTACGTAAAAGAATCCGATCGTGGCAATTCCCACGATCGTACTTTTGCGTGCCGCGGCGGCGTCTTTGACCGTGTAGTAGCGAATCAAAATGTGAGGCAAGGAAGCTGTTCCGCAGAACAGTGCCAACATCAGTGACAAGAAGTTCAATCGATCGATACCGCTGCCGCTTCGAATGCCGGCGAACTTGGGATGTTCACCGGGCCTCAAGACACGTTCGCCGTCCGTTAGTCTTTGGAAGTAAACCGTTGTTTTGGTTCCATCGCTGTGCTTGATCGCCTCGTTCCGCCACAGAACGACTTCACTTTCGCTGAGTGTGGTGAAGAACGAGATCGGCCCCAACGGTCCCGTCTCCGACTCACCGCTGGGCAGCTTGGAGATCTGGCCGATTGGCTTCAATTGACGCTGGCCCTCTTCAACTCCCATGGGGGCACCGTCAATCAGCGTTCCTTCACCCGAGCCGCGCACTGACTGTGCTTGGCGAAGGATTTTTTGATCTGATCCCTCGACGTCATCGACGTGAAAGACATCGAATCCAGCCCCTTCTTTGGCAGCCAACCGAATGAAACTGGTCGTCTCCCAGCCATCTTCCGGCGGGATCACCTTTCGCCCTTCAATCTGACCGCCACCAATCGCACTGCTGCTGATGGGGCCGATCGTTTGAAAGGAGGTGTTGTCCGTTTTGAATCCTTGCTGCAACAGCATCACGACCAAAATCGCGCTGAAAACGACCAGCAGCGACCCCTTGAGAAACTGAACCCAGGTCGTCGAAACCATGCCAGCGGTGACCACGATGGTGATCACGACGATTCCAACCAGCAGGACTCCCACCCAGTGGGGCCAGCCCAGCAGCGGCTTGATCAGCGATCCTGCACCAACCATTTGGGGAATCAGATAAAACACGCTGACGACAAGTGTGCTGACGCCGGCAGCTCCTTTGATGCCCTTTGAATTGAACTTGGCATCCAACGCGTCGGCGAAGGTGAATCTGCCCAGCCGTTTCATCGGCTCGGCGATCACGAACAACGCGACGATCCAGCCTGCTAAGAAACCGATGGAGTACAGGAAACCGTCGTAGCCATAGGCCGCGATCATCCCGCAAATGCCTAGAAACGATGCTGCAGAGAGGTAATCGCCGGCAAACGCGACACCGTTGACGACCCAAGGAATTTGGCCGTGAGCGGCGAAGTAACCTTCCGAGGACGTCGCTTTGCGTCCCAGGAAGAAGCTCAGCCCAACGGTACCAACTACAAATGCCAAGAAGACAACGACCGCCATGATGGAGGGTTCATAAATCATTTTGCTTCCTCCTCGGTTGCGTCTTCAGCAGGCTCTTCAGGCTCGTTCTTGCACATGAATCCGTAGATCATCGCCATCACGAATGCGACGACAATCAAGGCAAATCCGTACACAATGGCCAGATTCAGGCCCGCCAATACGACCGTCTCCATCATGTCCGCCGCGAAGGCGTTGATCAAAACGAAGCCCAAGTAAAACGCCAAGTAAATGGCGAACAGAATCAAACCCAACTTGGAATTGAACTGTCGGGCGGTGGGATCCGGCGGAGAAGTATCTGGATCGTTCATGCAGGATCAACACCAGCAAAAGAGAATTGGGGCGGGCGAGGTCACGTTATAGTCGACGCGCGCGCCAACTGCGAGTACGCGAGCCGAATCCGGACAGCTCAATCACCGCCTCGAAGCAATCCAACCGGTCAGGACCAGCAGCGTCTATCGGATGGTCTCAAGGCTCAATCTCGAGCCCTGTTTGGCACCGAGAGCTGGTCTAACTGGAGCCCTCAATCGCCAAAACTCAGGCGATGATGCACAGCAGTGCCGCGGCAACCAACGAGCCGTAGACGGTGCGGCGAAGCCAGACCGCCAGCGGCTGGTGGACGCGGACCCATCTTGTCGGAATGCTCATCTCAATCGACTGACGTTTCAGCGGTTTCGACCGCGACGTCAGTTCTGGCTCGCCGCTCTGAGCCGCAAGTGATCTGGCCGGGCAAACGTAGGTCCATCCGGCAAAGCAGCAAGCAACGAGGAGCCCCGCCAGGGCCGAGATCCAGAACGCGTGATGCGCGGGCCCACCCGAACTGACTTCAGCAAACGCCATCGGCGGCGGCCCCAACATCGCACGCTGACTTTCCATCAGCGTTTCGTACTTTGCGATTGCCTGAAGCGATTGGTCATGAACGGCGAGCCAATGACCGTGCTGTCGATTCAGCGATCGCTGATACTCGGTCTCGCGATCGACTTTGACCTGCTGATCGGTAAACGATACTGCCACCACCTTGCCGGTTTCCGCATTTGAGCGAGTTCGCTGTGCGTAGAATTCGGCAACTTCAGCTTGCCAGCGCGCCCAGGTCAAACCGGGTAACGGACGCGACTGAGACCGCCTGTACAACTGCTGCTCCAGCTCCTGTAGCCTTGGATCATCCACAGCCAGCGAGTACCGTTGAATTTCCCCCTGCGGTCCTCGAACGTCGATCATTTGACGATTCGCGGGAGTGGGCCAACAATTCAAGACAATCACCACCACGGCCAAAGCAAGCAGTAGGAAGTCGTGAATTGCCATTTGACGTTGCATGGCAATCATGGATTCCTACTCCCCGTTTAAATGGCGTGATGTGTCCGCTCTGTTGGTTTATCGGAAAAGATCACCTGATCGGTTCAGTCCAATTCAGTTGCACGCCAAGACCATCCTCCATGTTTCACACAAAGATTTGCGGCGTCCAGAAAGCCAGCGACATCGAAGCGGTAATCGCCAGCGCTGCAGATGCGATTGGGCTGAATTTCTTTCCGCCCAGCGTGCGTTACGTCGATCCCAAAACGATCGAAACTGCCAAACTTTCTCGCCAAGCCTCCGCAGGCAACCTGTTCCGCGTGGGCGTGTTCGTGAATGAGCCTGCAGAAGTGATTGCCGACATCGCCGCGGCTGTCCAGTTGGATGCAATCCAGCTCCATGGAGACGAGACTCCTTCCACAGCAAGCCGCGTGAAACTGATCACGAACCTGCCTGTGATTCGAGCGATCAAGCTGCCGACGCAGAACCTGACACTTGCCGAAATCGAGGAGCGAACAAAACCTTGGAGCGAAGCTGGCTTCCATTTGCTTCTGGATGCCGACGCCGGCAAGGCACACGGAGGCAGCGGAAAAACGATCGACTGGGCCGTTGTTCGCGAGTGGTCCCACGCCAACCCCAACGTCCGATGGACGTTGGCTGGTGGCTTGGATGTCGACAACGTCGCCGAAGCCATTCGCATCAGCGGTGCAACGAGTGTTGATACGGCAAGCGGCGTCGAGGAACTTCGCGGCGAAAAATCGTTGGCCCTGATCGAGCAGTTCGCGTCCGCTGCGCAGACCTAGAAGCTCAAGGTGGCGAAAAGATCGTCGTACGTTTCTGCACGGCGAATCAGTTCCACGTTTCCATCCTCGGTCAGCAGCAGTTCGGCGCTTCGCAGCTTGCCGTTGTACTGAAAGCCCATCGCATGCCCGTGGGCCCCAGAATCGTGAATCACCAGCAAGTCGCCTCGATCGACCTTGGGCATCGCGCGTTCGATTGCAAATTTGTCGTTGTTCTCACACAACGAGCCCACGACATCGACGGTGGTATCGTTGGCTGCGTTTTCTTTTCCTAGCACCGTGATGTGATGATAGGCACCGTACATGCCGGGCCGCATCAGGTTTGCCATGCAGGCGTCGACGCCAACGTAGTCACGATAGATATGCTTGTGATGAGTGCACGTTGTGATCAGGTAACCATGAGGCCCTGTGATCATGCGGCCGTTCTCCATCACCACGCGAAGAGGATCCAGTCCAGCTGGAACGACCAACTTCTCGTACAAAGCATGCGTTTGCTCGCCGACAGTTTGCAGGTCGACCGCAACCTCTTCGGGTCGGTACGGAATCCCGATTCCGCCGCCAAAGTTCACGAACTCAATTCGGATGTCCAGCTCTTCCTGGATCCGGATCGCTAAATCGAACAACATGCGAGCAGTTTCGACGAAGAAACTGCCGTCCAGTTCGTTGCTGGCGACCATCGTGTGGAGACCGAATCTCTTGACCCCCAGTTCTTTCAGCCTGCGGTAACCGTCGAACAACTGCGACTCGGTCAAGCCGTACTTGGCTTCTTCGGGCTTGCCGATGATCACGTTGCCTTCGCGAGCAGGGCCGGGGTTGTACCGAAACGAAACCAACTCAGGCAGCCCGATCGTTTCGTTCAAATAATCGACGTGGGAAATGTCATCCAAGTTCAGAATCGCGCCCAAGTCTTTCGCCGCTTGGTACTCGTCGACGGGCGTGTTGTTGGAAGTGAACATGACTTCCTCGCCGGTCAGGCCAACCCGCTCGCTGAGCATCAGTTCGGCTTTGCTGGAACAGTCCGCTCCCAAGCCTTCCTCTTTGGTGATCTGCATGATCCGAGGATTCGGGGTTGCCTTGACCGCAAAGAAATTCCGAAACGAATCGCTCCATTGAAACGCCTGATTCAGTTGGCGGCACGTTTCACGGATGCCCTTCTCGTCATAAATGTAGACGGGCGTGGGGAACTGTTCGGTGATTTGACGGATGGTCTGTTCGTCAAACGGAAGTGGCTTGGAGTTGGACATGTCTGGAACGTTCTTAGGTAGACCAGGACCTTGTCCTGGAAAAAGGGTTTGCCAGGTACATGTCCTGGCCTTAAGAGTATTAGCGTAGATTACCGACAACCGAGAGAATTGGTGAGGTGGCATCCAAGCGTCTATCCCGCGATGCAGTGGCACATCAACGCTTGCCACTCCAGCCACTGGGTTAACTTGCAGTTTTCATAGGCATCGCTGCCTTGCCGGGCCCGACTGCAGGCATCGACGAAGTCAAAGGGATCGGCATAGTCGTCCGACGCCAGGTCAGCCACCTGCGCAAAGACCGGATGCTCGCCAACACGACGAAACCAATACTTGGCATTGCCGAAATCGCCTTCACGTCGGTGCATGATGCCATGCCAAAAGCTGCCCTCGGCGGCATCGATGGACTGACTGATGTCATGACTGCGATCCAACTCCCCGGCCGCGAGCCAGAGCCCGCTGATGCACAACTGCTGTCGCTGCCGGTCGAGTTGCGACCAGTCTGACGCGGACCAAACCGACGATGATTCGTCAGACAGAAGTCCGACCAGCCCCGGATCGGTAGGGCCGGCCCCAAGATCCTGCATCGAAGCATTCTGGATCGCTCCGATGATCTCGGGAGGAAGCGTGGACAGATCGGCGGCAAAAGAATCGGTTTGGGGCATATTTGACTGGCAATGTCACTTTCGCGAAGTAACACAATAGATAGGCAATTTGGTGGAAGAATGACGGCAGTCGATTGTACCAACCAAAATCTGCTGCTGTCGTGTCACCGGGCCCCGGGATCCTGGACGGAATGCCCGAAGGCTACCGGCGCGCCGCCGCGATTGCTAGACTACGGGGCCCTGTGGGGGCACCCCACGCTGTTTTGAATTCCTTTAATCAGTTGACGATTTCGATGACTACTGGCGACTCCGCGGCTTCCCCTTCTGAACAAGTCACGCAGAGCGAAACGGCTGCTCCTGCCGAAAGTTCAACCACCGACTCGCAGAGTCCCGCGACATCAGCGCCCAGTGCCAACGCTGAAGAATCGCAGGCCAGCAAAATTGCTCGCAGCGGGGGTCCGCTCGCGGCCCGCGGAATTGGTGTCGCGAAGCCCGCGTCGCCAACCGTTGATCCAGCTGCTCTCAAAGCGAGCGCCGAAGAACCCAAACCAAAAAAGAAGAAGACCCCACCTCGACCACGTGTCTCGGGTGATCGACCGCTCAACCCGAAACGATCAACTCCGAAACCAGCCGCGAAAGTTTCCGTCCCGAATCGACGCGATGCGTTGCCCGATGACATCCAAGCCGAATTGGATGCCGAACTCGCAGCCGCAGATGTGGATGCGATTCTCGGTGGTTCCGCCGGCATGGCCGATCGCAAAGGGCCGCTGGAAGATGGCACCCGTGTCAGCGCTCAAGTGATCAAGATTCACGGCGACAGTGTTTTCTTTGGATTGGGTGGACCAGACGAGGGTGTCATCCCCTTCATTCAATTTGAAACCGAACCCGAAGTCGGTGGTGCAGTCGAAGTCATCGTCCGTGGAATCAACCG
>JBGCGI010000304.1:0-4991 GCA_045110715.1 Rubripirellula sp. | reverse complement strand
TTCACGCTTCCATGGACCACGCGTCCATTCTCTTGCGAGTTCAGCGCCCGAGTGATGACGGGATCGCGATGCCGTATCTCGACCGTGTCGCCGTCATTCGCACCGCGGAGGTAGAGTTGATATTCGGTCTGTTCGTAGAGCAGCGGTCCGTTCGGATCACTCGCATCCGCTGCAAGTGCATCCGGCACACCGCTTCGCATCATCAGGTCACGCCACTGAAGACCGTCGTCGTGCGGCACCAACCGTAACCGCCCCATGACCGGCATTGACTGAGCCAACACGGCGTGATCGCTCCCGCGGACACGATGCCAGTCGAGAGTGAAACGATTCGTTGCGATGCGGAACAAGTGCTTCATGGCTACAACCAGAACGACGTGTAGCCTTCGGACTTCAATCGCTCCCACATCAGGCAAAGCCGCGAAGCTGTTCGCGGAAAGGCGACACCCTCGATTGCGTCCGGACGGTCTGCGTCCGCCCAGCTTTTAACCGCGGTTTCAGCATCCTCCGATTCGTTCATAGACTGCCCATGTGCCAGCCCCAGCAGCCCGATCATTGTTCGGTGAATCGCATTGCTCCCGCCGACTAACCGCGGCAGCACCTTCATCATCAAGGCCAAGTCGAGTGGATCCACCCGTTCACCACTTCGCGTTCGGAACGAGTCTTTGATATCTTCAGCATTCATCAAGAACAAAACCACCTCGTCACGCGTTCGGTAGCCCACCTGCAATTGGCTGTGGACTAAACAATCATTTGCCTGCTTCAGCACTTCGATTGACCGTTCAGCTGCCGCACGAAATTGGGGTGAGTCTTGATCGCACTCCGAGAGCCGCGTGGCCCGGCAGTGCCAGAACGATGCAGGCAAGTGAATTGGCTCAATGAATTCCGACGTTGGAATCGACTGAGTCCAATCTAAATCAACTTCGGATAGTTCTAACGTGAAGGCTCGATCGAGCACCTTGCGGCTGAAACCGTGCGAGCTTTCATCCATGTTCACCGTACCGACGATACCGAAGTTGGCGGGCATGATCTGCTCTTGCCACTCACGGAACTCATCAGGCAAGACTTGGGCGACCAATTTTGTCGTCTCATAACCTCCGTCTGCGGATTTGTGCCGGTCTTCAATGGAGCTCAGTACTTCAGCGAAATAGTGCTCCACACGAGCCAAATTCATCTCGTCCAACAAGCAAACATGAAAACGATCACCGTCCATTGAGGCGGCATTTGCTGCTTTTAAAACAACTCCGGGGCGAAAGCGATCCCGTAGGTCGACGTATCCGAGTACGTCTGAACTATCTGTCCAATCTGGTCGGACCGATACGCGATCGACAATCCCGTCGGTCAGCTCTGAAATCAGTGCCGGAAGCTTCGACTTCCCCGTTCCTGAAACGCCCGCAAGAATGACAAAGGGCTTGGTGCGCAACGCTGTGATGTAGGTCGCGATTTGCCACGGTTGAAAAACAAACCCACGAGCGGCGATGGCTTCGATTACGTCTTCAACAACATCAATGTCCATGCGAATCTCATTTTGCTTTTCAAGTACCACTTGATTGAACCAGGTCCAGACATCTCCGTATTTTTCGGACAGCTTCTCGACGACGTCGACGCGAATTCGGCGAAGCCCCAGCGGCGGGCGGTCACCGTAATCGGCAAACTCGTTGAGACACTCGGATAACCTTGCTGGCGTGACCTTCACGGGTTCCACGTCATCAAGAAAGAAGAGCAATTCAAACTCGCGATCATTCCAAATCGCGTCGCCTGCATCCGGAGAATGCAGTTTCTCTTTTATCCGCCCAAGAAAGTAGAACGCTTTTCCAGGTTCAGTATTCGACTGGGTGTAGAACAGACAGAGATCACCGTTCTGCATGTTTTTCCAGTCACCAAGATTTCCGTCCTTGGTCCCCCAGACATAGTCACCGTGGTTTTCAGGAAGCAAGTTTTCAATTTCTTGCGTCACGGAGAATGGACGTTCAAGGGTCTTGTCCGCGTTTCGCCGCGAGGCATTGTCGGAAGCTGGGACAAGCCAAAGATTCTGGGTTTTCTTGTCCAAACCGGACCACCATTTTTCTTTAATTGCGTTCAATACTTGTTCGTTGCATTCGGGATCCTTCAGCATTTGCCAGTAGGCTTCCTGCAGCCGAGCATGTGAAACCCGATCACGGATCTTCGCCGCGGTCGGAGCCGACACATCGAGCAACGCATTAGTATCGTGATGAGCGAGCAGCCAAAACAGATCGCTCGCCAGTCGACCAAAGCCCTCCGCCAATTGCTGTTCACCGATTTCCTCTCCGTGCTCTCTCATGCGAGCGATGAAGCGAGGCAACAGCCAATCGAAATGAATCTGGTTGTCGAGAAGCTCTTCGTCGCGGATTGCTTCGATCACAAGCGTCAGAATAACTGGCTTGTAGTGTTTTACGGAGCCTATCGATTGGACCAAAGCAATGAAGTGATCGGCTCGTTGCTGGTCGTCTTCAAATAGAACGACCGTTCGACCATCGGCCTGAAGCCCCAATTCGGGCAATTGAAGGTAGCAGGTCACCACGGCCATTGTGTTGTCTAGGTCTTGGCGGGACACTTTTCCGCCATATTCTTTCAGCCAGGCTAGCTTCGATTGATAAGCCGACGCGGTCACACGTGCATCAGCCTGTGCGTCCAAACGCTGCAAACGACAGCCACGATCATCGACACTCGCGACGAGAAAGCGACTTTGCCGAAGTGAACTCGCAAAAACGATTCGTTCGTCCGCGTACTCTCGCATCAGCGTCAGGAAGTCGATGCTGGTATCTTCGCCCGACCTTCCAGACTCTTGCTCAGCCCATCGCGTGTAACCGACCAGCAGTGCTTTCAACGCCCCCGTCAGTTCGGCGGGATGCCGTTTCAACTCTTCGAGATCAACGAACCGCTCGAACACCATCCCCTTTGCGTATCGCTTTGCTAAGCTGCCGGAACCAATTGACGTTCGCGAGGTTGTGCCACTGATCACATCCACGAAGCCGGCCTCGGTCATTTGCTGCCGGCTCTCTCCACCAAGCTGCTCCCAAACGTCGGCTGCTTTCTCGTCCTCGCGACCGCGAAAGGCCTTGGCTGCGATTCCCAATCCGACACGTATCCCAACCGGATCATCAGACGAAAGGTGTATGACCGGATACACACCTTTCTGTGCCGTTGTGGTCTCTCGAGTATCGAAAAACGCAACCCATGGAACAGCTGCCCAGTTGCCTTTGCCAACCGAAGCGTCGACCAGCCAATGCTCGTTCTCACATAGCTCAGGCAGCAACTCGCCGCCCAATTCCTTCAGCTGTCGTTCGAGCTGCTTCGCCTCTGCATCGCCACTCATCGTGGCGGGACGCTCGGGATAGATCGTCAGCAATCGGGAGCAAACGGCCCAAAACTCTGCCCATTGGCTGACTTCATCATCATTGACGTTGTATCTCATTTTCCAGCCGCCCCATCAAAATCGTCCAAGAATTCCGACGCAGGATCGACTGCGGTGACAAGCAGATGATCGCGGGCTCGGGTGCAGGCGACGTACAACAAGTGTCGTTCGGTGTTGTAAACCTCCTCCAGCTCGGACGTGTCTGTGGCGGATTCGATTCGAGACTGCAATGGCAGGACCTCGTCATCACAGTCCATGACGACGACCGCACGAAATTCCAATCCCTTGGCTTCATGCATCGTTGCAATGGACGCTTTGCTAGGATCGGGTTCGGTCTGGCTGTCGATGACGATCGCTTCGATCCCCGCCAGGGAAACAGCAGCAGCCGCACGCTCCGTTTGCCTGGTCCCAAATACGATGACACAAATTTCACCGATTGCCACACCCTCCGTTTGTCGCTCAGCTTGCATTATGCGACCCGTATTGCGTTTAGCCTTTTCGTCCAATTCAGGCGGAGCAAATGTCGCTTCTGCGTTTTGCAGCTGAGCTAAGATCTTCGTGGATAGTTCGATTGAGTTCATCGTTGGCTCTACGATCAGGTGTTTTGTGTAGGTATGATCGCAAGCAGCGAACTCTCTCACAACAGGGGCGAGTCAGTATTGCCTAGCAAACGTGCCCCTCCAACAACTTTCGAGGAGAGGAACAATACGAAACAGAGACAAAATGGACGAATGGCTAAAACAGATATCAGAACTCAACAAAGCTCGGAACAACGCACCGCACAAGCCACTGTTGCTGCTGAGGGTATTGGACCTTGCGGAAGCCGCTAAACTGCCGAGCGAATCTATATCGCTGACTCCAGAGATCGCGTTTCGCTTTGAGACGTTCGCTCAGATCGTTGCCTACCGACGAACGCAGCGGATCGATATGCGCATGCCTTTCCATCATTTGAAATCGGATGGATTCTGGCAGGCGTACGCCGAGGATGGATCGCCATCAAGGCACCGTTCGGTCACCAATTATGTTGTGCCGGATCCTGGCTTTATTGAAGCGTGTTCTGATGCGAGTTTCCGAGAAGCCGCGCGACGCTTGATTATTGCCAAACATTTTGAACCGGCCGAGCGCAATGCGTTGTATCACATGGTCGGGCTTGCAATACCCGATGACGATCAAATCGCGCGCGATGCCAACTTCGAGATTCCTGAAGGCGCAGAGCACGCCGGAAGAAACGGACGTTTCCGAATCGATGTTGCCGCCGCCTACGCATTCACCTGTGCGTTGACCGGCTATCGGATCACGACGCTTGAAGGAGGATCAATCGTGGATGCAGCGCATATCCATCAGTTTGCCGACTCGCGAAACAACGATCCTCGCAATGGACTCGCTTTAAGCAAGAACGCTCATTGGCTATTCGACCGCGGACTCTGGTCAATCGATGATGATTTCCGAGTGCTGGTTGCTGAGCACGAGTTTGCCGTGTCCTGCCCCGATCAAACTTCGCTGGCCGAATACCACGGTTCGCGGTTGCGACTCCCCATCAACGAGCAACTTTGGCCCGACAGACGCCACTGCCGCTGGCATCGCAAGCATCGTTTTAGGGGGTCGGTGTAAGTAGCCA
>JBGCGI010000303.1:0-4507 GCA_045110715.1 Rubripirellula sp. | reverse complement strand
GAACAAGCGAATTGGCATGCTGGGCAGAATCACTACGTCACCGTCCTGCAACCAGATTTCATCTCGGGGCAGCGCCTTGCGTCCCAAGATCGCACCTCGCAAATCCAACAACGTCGACATCAACTCCCAGTTCTGACCACGGCGAAAAATCACAATCTGACGTAGGTTGGCGCCCGGAATGTTGCCGCCAGCGAGAGCGACCGCGCCTAGTACCGTCGTCGGCTGTTCGATGTTGAATCGTCCCGGCGTCGCGACTTCACCAAGAACGTAGATGAAGTGTGGAGCCTGTTGTTGCAGCGATGGCTCGACCTCGATTCCGCCGACCTCGGCATCGTACCGCAGGTTGATTTCTTGCTTCAGTTCCTGCAAAGTTAATCCATGTGCGGGGATGTTCCCCAGCCGTGGCAGTTGAATATCGCCCTGGGGTGTTACCGTTCGGTCGACTTCTTGTTCGGTGAATCCACCGGTACCACTGATCGCGTCGCGAACACGTTTCGCACTGGTGCCCGTGACGACGGGCGTCACGTCGATCGCCGGGTCGTCGTACAGCTCGAGTTCCGTGTACTTGTCATTCAACTGGTCGCGAAGCGATTCGATCGTTTGTCCAGCCGCTTGAACCTGACCGACGTACCGCAACGTGATCGTCCCGTCGGGCTGGATCTCCAATCCTTTCTCCAGCGTACCTCGCGTCAAAGCTTCGTCGGCTTCTGATTCGATCAGTAGTTCGTCACCGACGGTCAATCGGTAGTTTGACTGTGTTTGACGGTCGCTCAACAGATAGGTGAACCTGACCACATCGCCCGGTCGCAGACGGTACTCCATCAGGTGCTGTGTTCGGGCCGGGCCTGCATATCCACCTTGGCCGTAGTTGTTGAATGGCGATTGGTAAGGACTTTGCCAGCACTGGTACTCGTCCTTGGTGCCCGTGAAGATTCCCTGCTGGTGACCAAACTCGTCGCAATGACCTTCTCCGTTTCGATCTGCACAAAGACGGCACGACGCACCTGTTGCCCCGTTGCAGGCGGGGCAAGCATGGGAAGCGACAATCGGGGCGTGGAACTGCTGGGCACTCACGCCAGCGGTCAACCACAAGACCCCTAACACAAAGGCTTGGCATCCCAGAACTGTCGAGCGAAGAAGTTTGCTGTTCATGATACAGTCGGAAAACGTGTGGTTTCTTGCTGGTGGCTACGTTGCAAACAACGAATCAAAGGGGCCATTAACGTCGCCAGAACTGAAACCAGTTCTTTTGCTTTGCACCGTTGGCAGGGTTCGGGCTTGGATTGGAAGCGTCGGTCACGACCGGCTTGTTCGCGACACGACTGTGCGCGTCAAGGCTTTGCGGGGCAGCACCCTGTTTCTGGCTGGTCATCGCAAACTGTTCGGGGGTCAGGTGAACGATCGGAAAGTCGCTCGGCAATCGATCGCTTTGAAGGGTCAACTGGCACAACTGAACCGAACGAGCATCACCTGACTGTTGCGAAGCGATCATCAATTGCTGAACGGCTGACCGCGTTGGCGCGAGGCGAATGCTCTTTCGAAGCGACGATGCGGCCTGCTCGGACAAACCCTGAGACAAAAGTGTTTGGCCAAGGTCGCGGTGCGCCGCCGCGTTGCTTGGTCGTGCCTCAGCCGCAGCCTGCAGCCAGGTCAGTGCGACTGCCTTGTTGTAGATCGATGTGTCGTCGTTGAACGTGCTTTGAATTCGCCCAAGTAGCCGAAGCGACTCACTTGCCTCGATTGAACTGCCCGATGCAGCAACCAAATTGTTCTTCGCGACTGTTAGGTAGGCTTCGACCGCCTTGACCGCAGCTACACTGGAAAGATCTTGATCGCGAAGCACGTTCGTCGAATGTGAATCCACCATGCGCTGGACGGATTCATTGTCGACCATGCCAAACTGCCCACAGAAGTCCTTGGCTTCACGGATCGCGTCGAGCGCAGTTTGCAGCCGGTTGCTGTATCGATTCGAGTTGGCACCAATGTCCCGTGATGCAACAACGGAGTGGATCGCCTCGAAGGCAGACTTTCGCGCTGTGTAGAGAGACCGTTTGCGAAGCGAATCGGTAGCTGTCCGCAACGCTTCCGACGCGATCGTTTCAAGTTGTGCGGAGTGCAACTGCCCAGTCAAAGTCGTACTGGCGACTCGAACCACGCGTGCCTTGGGTCGTGGCGGTGACGTGAAGTTATTGTTCTGCACGCCAGGTGTCGGTGTTCCTAGCGAGACAATGGAACCAGGATGCGCAGACCGGGATTGCCCGGTTCCGCCAATCTGGCCGTTACGTTCGGGTGGAAGGAAATACTCCGCCGCCGGCGGATCCGCACTGAGTGGCTTGGGCCACAAACCCTGATCCGCTGCAATGCTACGCAAACGGTCTGATGGGTCTGTATCGACTTCCGTTGGAATGACAGCCCCGTACTCGCGCAACGATCGCGGAAAGGGGACGCCCGATATGTCGCTTACTGTGCGTCGGGGTGCGGACAGCTGTTCAACCACCATCGGCGTCGATGCAGGCAATCGGAGCGGTCGCTGCGACCAGCATTGATCTGGCATCGCCACTTGAGACAACGCTGCAACACCACACACACCCGCCATCACGAGCAAACGGAGTCGTTTTGTGTAAGTTGAGCTGTCTTCCATGACATCGTTTCACTGGGGAAGCGATTAAGAACTGCATCCGTACATGTTCTTGGCGGATGGTAGACGCCTGCAAAACTGGCTAGGTCGGTGGACCCATCGGTTCGTTGACCAAGCCATGCAGACATACCTCCGCAACGTTGGCATCGTCGCGTTGGGTCGCTCAATTTGAAAGCAATGCAGTCCGCATGCTGGGGAAACCAAGTCGACTACAACACAGGCGACACGACCGATGGCAAGCGACCAACGTGAACATTGGCGATAACCAAGCGTGAGCGCTTCATCCGTTACGAGCGACACGCTGCGATCGTTGTAGCCGGTACGACCGGTAACGAACCGACGTCAATCGGCTGTCACATCGTCAATTGGCCAAATTGATGCAATCAGCCTTAGAGTTCACGAACGCGGATGTCTCGCCAGCGTACGGTGTAGGGGCCAGAGCCCTTCTTAATGCCGTGCACCTGCAGGCCAATGAAGCCAAGACGACGAGCTTCCTTGTCGGTCAAGTCTGCGATTTGTCGTCCATTGATCCAAGTCTGGATTCGGTTGCCCTTTGCACGCACGACAAAACGATTCCACTGACCGTTCTTGTAGGAATCCTTGATCGGCTGTTCGGTCGTCAACCAACCTCGACCAGTCGCCTCACCGTAGATGTAGCCAGCTTCACCCGGTGCTGATTCAATCTCCACCTGCGGCCCATAAACTCGCCCCGAGTTTGGCTTAGAACCGCTTCGGATCTGAACGCCGCTGTTCAAGCCGTTGTCCACGTCCACTTCGAACGTCAATTCGAAGTCGCCGTACTCCCTGTCCGAGCAAAGAAAGCTGTTCGGGCTGCCCTCCGACGTTCGCCCGACAACTGCGCCGTCTTCGATCTTGTACGTTGCCGTGCCGTTCTTCTGAGACCAACCGGTCGTGTCCTTGCCGTTGAATATTGCGTTCCATCCTTCGCCATCCAATACAGGCTGAGGATCACCGTCAAATTCCTGATTCCGAACCATCGGTGAATCAGCGTTCAACTGATCGCTTCCCACTTCCGACTGGGTGACTTTCCCGGTTGCCGCCCACTCCGCACCGCGCAACAAAGTGATTTGGAAAGCTGCCCCCGCCATTGCCGTCACGTCGTGACCGAGGGTTGTGTGGAAAACGCGACCTCGACCATACGAGATCGTCATCAACATTGGTTCGTGAAGTCCGGTGCCTCCAGTCGATGGGTCAGCGTATGCGGTTGCCAGCACGTGCATGTTTTCAGCCGGTCCGCGAAGCATGGCGTACAGCTCGTCTTCGACCTGCATGAACGACGATGGCAGTCCGCGTGTGATTGGGTGATCCTGATCACGAGCAACGATCAAGAACGGCGTGCGTTTGCCATGGGCACCTCCCTTGCCCGGTGACATGTCTCGAGTGAATGTCTTCTTTTCATCGTCCCATCGGACGTAGGGTCCGGCTGATTCGTCTCGGTTCCCCCAACCGCCTAATCCGGTCATCCGGTTGTAAGCGGACCACTCTGGGAATGCGTTGTCGGCAGCATGAACGCTAACGAAACCACCGCCGCTGGCCACATATTTATCGAACGCTTCGCGCGTTGCTTCGTTCCACGCAAGCCCGTTGTAGTTGGAAACGAAAACGTCGTAATCACTAAACGTTGGATTGAAGTCCTGCATCTCCACTTCGTCTTGCGGCGCAGTCATGACGGTGCACTCAAACATACCGCTGTCTTCCAACGTTGCCTTGATCACCGGCGTGGTTTCCTGCCAGATGTGATAAGGGTTGAATCCGTCAATGATCAGCACCTTCAGCGGATCGGCGGCTTTCGCGGGAACGGCGACGCAGCAAATCAACAACAAACATAGGCTGAAAAAACACGACGAT